>JBBIOW010000093.1:0-11418 GCA_037443165.1 Nitrospiraceae bacterium
CACCAACCACCTCGCCATTCCCGACGACGAGATCGAACTGACCGCCGTTCGGGCGCAGGGCCCAGGCGGTCAGCACGTGAATAAGGTCGCGTCGGCGGTCCGTTTGCGGTTCGACATTCACGCCTCTTCCCTGCCAGACCTGTATAAGGCCCGGCTGCTCAAGCGGCGCGATCACCGGATCTCACGGGACGGGGTCGTCGTCATCAAGGCCCAGGAGTCTCGGATCCAACAGCAGAACCGGGCGGTTGCGCTCGATCGCCTGCGGGAGTTGATCCTGGCGGTGACGATCGAGCCGAAGCGACGGAAACCGACCAAACCCACACCGGCATCACGGCGCCGGCGCCTGGAAAACAAAGCCAAGCGGGGCCGGCTGAAGGCCCTGAGAGGAAAGGACTTCACATGACCCTGACCGCCTATAACCAGGTGCCGATTCCTTCGTTCATGTACGGCACGGCGTGGAAAAAGGAGGCCACGACGTCCCTGGTCCAACAAGCCGTGCGGGCCGGGTTTCGCGCGATCGACACGGCCAATCAGCCGCAACATTACGACGAACCCCGGGTGGGAGAGGCCTTGCGGCTGCTGGCAGCCGAAGGGATCTCGCGGGAGAGCTTGTTTCTTCAAACGAAATTTACGCCCCTGAACGGCCACGACCACCGGATCCCGTACGATCCCACGGCCGATTTGGCCACCCAGGTCAAGCAGTCTTTCGAAGGCTCGTTGGCGCACCTCCACACCGACTATCTCGATTCCTATGTCCTTCATGGGCCGTATTCGCGGCGCGGCTTGAGCCTAGCGGACTGGGAAGTGTGGGCAGCCATTGAAGGATTCTATCGGGCAGGGAAAACCAAAATGATCGGGATCAGCAATGTGACGGCCGAGCAACTCTCTCTGCTGTGTGAGCGCGCGGCTGTCAAACCAATGGTGGTGCAAAACCGCTGTTACGCCGCGCTCGGATGGGATAAAGAGGTGCGGGAGATTTGCCGGGCCCACAGCATCATCTATCAAGGCTTTTCTCTCTTGACCGCCAACCGGGGAGTGTTCGCGGACCCGGACGTGCAGGCCATCGCCTCACGGCATGGGACCGGCGTCGCTCAGGTCATCTTTCGGTTTGCCATGCAGATCGGCATGCTCCCGCTGACCGGCACCACGGATCCGCAACATATGAAGGAGGACCTCCAAGCTGAACAGTTCACCCTCTCCCCGGAAGAACTCCAGCAGATTGAAGCGATTGCGCTGTAAAGGGAACAGGGTCCGGTGTTTCAGTCCGACATTCCGCTGCGCGGCGGGCTTCACCTTTCGACGTTCACAGATGAGTTGGTTCGCGTGGGAGAATCGAGGGCCGTTGGGTGACGTTCAGCCACAAGGTCCGGGTACTGGCACCGGAATATACAGCGTTTTTGATTCTGATGATGCAGTTTGGCGCAATAGACCCGCCTCCCGTCCCGGAGCCCGATGTAGCACTCCGCGGCGAGCAACATGCCGAGCGGCGGCGCGGTGAAATAGACCCACAGCGCGGTCCAAAGGCGCGCCGGTAAGGCGGACGCGAACGTGCGCGCGGGATTCATGCTCATGCCGGACAGCGGCGCTTCGATGCTGATATAGGTCGCGACCAGGACACCGGCGAACAGACCGGTCATGGGCGCAAGCGACTTGGTATTCGACACGAACAACACCGTCAGCATGAGCACGAACGAAATAGCCAACTCCGCGACAAAGGCTGCGCCCGCCCCGGACGGGCCGGGCGTTGTGACGATGTAGTTCACCGAGGGATCGGTCAGATAAGCTCCGATCACCGCCGCCGTCACCAGAACGCCGGCGAGTCCCCCGAGGAACTGCGCCGTGACGTAGAAGACGGTATCGGCCGGTTCGATCTTGCCGAGCCGGAAAAACGTCAGCGTCACCGCCGGATTGAGATGGGCGCCGGACTGTTTGCCCCACGGCGAATAAATGACGCCCACGGCCGTCAATCCCATCGCGATCCCGATCAGGATCCGGCGGAACAACGGATCAGCGATGACTCCGCGCACCGGAGAGGCCGGGAGCTCCAGCACCGTGGTCACCGCCGCGGCCGAAACCATGAACAGTCCCAGCCCTGCCGCCTCCATGAGATACTCCGGCCAGTGTCGTCGCAGCGCGTCAGACAAGGAACCCATCGGGCGTCATCGACGCCGCTTCCCAGGGCCGAACCGCGTACCGAACACGGCGCGGCTTCATGTCTCTACCTCGAGGCCTGGTCCGGACTTCCTCGATCACCTCGTCGCAATCCCGGCACCACCAGGCCGTGATCGCCAGAGAGCCGCTGTCATCCAACACCGTCCGGTTCTTCCCGCTGGCCATCATCCCATGACAGCTTCGACATCGCATGGCTTCCTCCCGTTCCCTCATCCTCCCACGGCCGGCGCCCTGTCCGCGGCGCGACGTTGGACCAGCGACTCTACCCATATCCGCCATTCAAGACAGGCCTCATGAGCCTTCGGCTCACCCTGCAGGATGAAAATGCGGGTGGCGTCGACCAGGGACCCCGGCCGCCCGCAGCGGGGTCCCCACACCGGGCGGGGTGCGAGGACGGACGGGGTGGTCGGCGACAGGACCCGCATTTTCAAAGCAGGCCACCCGCTGTCTGAGCCGCCAGACCAGCCACGCCAAGGCCATTTCATGCCGTGTTCGCCGCCACCATCGCTTCTTCATCTGTACGCCTCCGTTTCAGAGATCGGTTCAACCGCTCTGCCTATTTGTCGCGGCGGCGGGGCGTGTCTTACAAAGACCTCCACAAGCTTCCTTTCCGCCGCGCGACCGATCTCGGCGAGCCCACGACGGGCTTCCTCGCGATAAAAGGCATAGCCCGAATCGCGGAAGCGTTGGAGGACGGATTCGAAGGCTTCCTGCGCGAGAGGCGTCAAGCCCGCGCTCTGCGCGGCCCGCGCCGCGCGGAGCGTGCAGTCGGCCGCCAACGCGCTCGGATCGGCGGCCAGCCGGAGCGGCTGCTCGCTCACAAGTCTCGCGAAGACCGCGGGAACGCCGGATGGTCGAGGTTGCCGATGCGGCAGCGCACGGGAGAGGCGCGCTTCAAATAGGAACAGCGATTCCGGGTCCGAGCTGGTCCGGCATTGTTCGTACAGGACCCAGAGTTTTGCGAAGGCCGGTTGGTCGATCCCGCCGCTCTGGTCATGGGTGTTGACCGTCTCGCAGCCGGTGGTCAGCATCGCCAGACCGGCCACAGTCAACAAGACTTTCATGACTCCCCCTGGAAACGTCGCTCGATGAAGGGGGGTCTTGCGGCGGCGAGATTTCTTACGAGGAAAAGCGGTCCGGAGGATGCGATCGGTTGGCCAGGCTCTGCTTCAGGCGCTCGCGAGCTTCAGGAGACAGGGTCTGCGTAGAAGCCTCCTGCTCCTCCAGCCTGTCCGGACGGCGGCGAATCACGTTGCGGATTAAAAGAAGCTGATGCTTGTACCGTTCGCACCATTTGCAGATCAGAATGTGCAGGCGCATCTTGGTCCTGGTCCGAAGCGGCAGCGCCCGATCCATGGACTCCGAGAGCAGCCGGGTCATCTCTTTGCACGACGGCGTCAGGCGGATCAGCCAGCCGGCAACCGGACCGATGATCAGGTCGAGTACCTTCATGCCCGGTTCAGCTCCGACTCGCATTGGGTCTCCATTCCCTCCGACTTCGAAAGGAACCGCGCAATCTCGCGAGAGGTCGAGTTCGGACGGATGGCGATGGTGGGTAAGCGTGTCAACAGGCTACCGGCCGCCTTTCTTGCGAGAGCGCTTCACGGATGCGGTTCGTCCGTTCGATCGAGGCCGTGCGCCACCCGGAGCAGACGGTTTGCGACGAATGCTGGCCGCAGCCAGATCCTCGGTGAGCACCCGCAACGGCTCCGCCACCGACCAAGCCTGCGCCGGACAGCCACGCGGCCGGTGCGGCGCCTCCGCGTCGAAGATTTCCGAGACCTGCCCTAGACAGGCTTCACCGAGGTGCTGCTCGATCCCCTGGAGAAAGGCCCGCGCTTTCTTTTTCGCGGCGGCCGTGTTGCCGTTGACCTTGATCCACGCCGAGAGGAACGGCCCCAGCAAAAACGGCCAGACCGTGCCTTGATGATACGCCCCATCCCGTTCCGCGACACCGCCTTCGTATCGGGCGCGATAGCGGGGATCGGTCGGCGCCAAGGTGCGGAGGCCGACCGGCGTCACTAAGTGCTCTTGCACCACCTGAACGACTCGTTTCTCCTGCTCGCGGCTGAGCAGCCCGTCCGCCAGCGAGACGGCATACAGTTGATTGGGGCGGAGCGATGGATCGTCGCCGTCCGGCCCATCGATCACATCGTACAGATACCCTCCGGCTTCATACCAGAAACGGGCGCGAAAGGACGCGGCGGCGCGCTCGCGATCTTCCCGACAACGGGCCGCATAAGCCGCGTCCCCCAATCGCGTCGCGAACGCTTCCCCGACCGTCAACGCCCGCACCCACAGCGCCTGGATCTCGACCGGCTTGCCGTGCCGTGGGGTGACAACCCAGTCACCGACCCTCGCATCCATCCAGGTCAACTGCGTACCGGGCAGACCTCCGGTGATCAAGCCGTCGCTGTCCATGCGGATGCCGTACCGGGTGCCTTCACGATAACCGTCAAGAATGTGCCGGACGGCGGGCCACGCGGTCTGCCGCACATGACGCTCGTCTTTCGTGACCTCCCAGTACCGGCCCACGGCGTCGACGAACCACAGCGATGCATCGATCGTGTTGTACTCGGGCCGCTCGTCCGCATCGGGAAACCGGTTGGGAATCATGCCCTGCGACACATGCGCCGCAAACGCGTCGATCACCTGCCGGGCAACGTCGTAGCGGCCAGCCGCCAGACAGAGCCCCGGCAGCGAAATGAATGCGTCTCGTCCCCAGTCCGTAAACCACGGATAGCCGGCGACCACGGTCTGCCCTTTGCCGCGCTCGGATAGATAGGCGTCCGTCGCCGACCAGAGGGCGCGGATCAGCGGATCTCCCTTAGGCGCCTGAGCCCAGGCGCGCTTCCGCCGGCGAAGCTCCTCCGTCGCCAACGCCTCCGCATCCGCGGATTCGATCAACTCGGTGGTCAGAACCACCCAGGCCGGCTTCTCCGGCATGAGGTGAAACGCCAATTCACCCGGAGACCACCAGTCCTCTTCATGATCGAGACCGCGTTCCTGCTCGACCGGATAGCGCACGCGTCGATACCAATCCGGCTGGTGGCGGTACGTTCCGTTGTGCACGGCGCGCACGCTCGGCAGATCCCCGTAAGGACACCAGCTCACATGCCCATCCGCGATCGCTGCCTGCGGAAAGAGCGCGCCGTTTTCGTGGTGCATCGTGTGGTAATCGCGGCCGGTGAGCATAGGCCGAACTCTGAGTGAGAGCGGCGGACCGGACCCGCTCTTCAGTCGCCATCGAACCACGACGACATCCCGACCGCGCGGGCAAAAGATCTCCCGCTGCACCGGGACACCCTGTATGTCGAACGTCCACGTCGGCCACGGTTCGGTCGAAAAGCCCGTACATCGCCGATAGCCGTCCGGATGAACGGCACCGGGATAGAGATTGGTCGACAACGGCACGACCTGCCCGCCGGCTTCCACCCACTCTTCGAGATGATTCACCAGCGCGACGCGGTCGACCGGCGGCCGGCGCGCGACCAGTAACAAGGCGTGATACCGCCTCGTGTTGGCGCCGGCGACTGTGCCGGACGCAAATCCGCCACGCCCGTTCGTTTCCAGCCATTCAAGACTGAGTGCGCGGTCGAGATCCTGACAAGTGTTCTGATCGAGGTTCATGGAAACGGCCGCAAGTTGTGAGCCCTCAGCGATCACTGATCAGTTGACAGCCTTCAGCAAAAACGTGGAATGCTTCTCTTGAGCTTCGACCGACTGTTGACGGCTGATAGCCGACAACTATTCACTCCCCGCTTTGCTGGATGAGTTTCGCCACCAGCGCCGTCCAGCCGGTCTGATGACTGGCCCCGATCCCCGCTCCGTTGTCTCCATGAAAGTATTCGTAGAAGAGGATCAGATCCCGCCAATGCGGGTCCTCTTGAAACTTCCTTGTGCCTCCGAACACCGGGCGCCGCCCGTCGGCTCCGCGCAGAAAAATGTGCGTGAGCCGGCGCGACAGTTCAGCCGCCACGTGATTCAATGGCGCCAGGCGGCCGGAGCCGGTCGGATATTCCACTTTGAACCCGTCGCCCAGGTAATAGTGGAATTTCTGGAGCGACTCGATGATCAGATAATTCACCGGAAACCAGACCGGGCCGCGCCAGTTGGAGTTCCCGCCGAACAAGCCGGTCGTGGATTCCGCCGGCTCATAATCCACCCGGTACTCCATGCCCATGGCCGACAGCGTATAGGGATGGTCGCGGTGATATCGAGACAACGCGCGGATCCCGTAGGGAGAGAGAAATTCCTGCTCGTCCAGCATGTAGCGCAGGACCTTCTGGAGCCGCCGGCGATTCACGAGCGACAAGAATCGCCGCACGCTGCCGTCCAGGCTTTGCGTTTCCACATGCGCCGCAAAATCGGGCCGGTTTTCGATGAACCACTGCATCCGGTGCTTGAACCGCGGCAGGCGGTCCACCAACTCGGAGTCCAGCGTCTCGACTGCAAAGAGCGGAATCAGACCGACCAGCGACCGGACCTTCAACGGGAAGTTGCGCCCGTCGGGCAGATGGAGGACATCGTAGAAGAAGCCGTCCTCTCGGTTCCACAACTCGATGTGTTCTTCGCCGATGTTGTTGATCGCGCGGCAGATGTACACGAAGTGTTCGAAGAACTTGCTGGCTACGTCCTCATATGCGCGGTTCTCTTTGGCCAGCTCGAGCGCGATCGCCAGCATGTTGAGGCAGTACATGCCCATCCAGCTCGTGGCGTCGGACTGTTCAATGTGCCCGCCGGTCGGAAGCGGTGAACTGCGGTCGAACACGCCGATGTTGTCCAGCCCGAGAAATCCGCCCTGGAAGATATTCTTCCCTTCCGCATCCTTGCGGTTGACCCACCAGGTGAAATTCAAGAGCAGTTTGTGGAAGACCCGTTCGAGGAAGACCCGGTCGCCAGCGCCTTTGCGCTTCTTCTCGATCTTATAGACGCGCCACGCGGCCCAGGCATGAACCGGCGGATTCACGTCGCCGAGCGCCCACTCGTAGGCGGGGATCTGCCCGTTCGGATGCATGTACCACTCGCGCAGCATGAGGATCAGTTGCTCTTTGGCGAACGTCGGATCGACGAGCGCCAAGGGGATACAGTGAAACGCCAGGTCCCAGGCGGCGTACCAGGGATACTCCCACTTGTCCGGCATAGAAATGACATCGGCGTTGTACAGGTGGGTCCACTCGCAGTTGCGCCCCTTCAATCGCTCCCTCGGCGGCTCCGGCCCGGCCGGATCGCCCTTCAGCCATCGAGCGACTTCATAGTGATAGAACTGCTTGCTCCAGAGGAGCCCGGCGAACGCCTGACGCTGGACCAGCCGGGCATCTTCCGAGAGGCCGCTGGGCGCCAGGCTGTCATAAAATTCGTCGGCCTCCTGCTTGCGCTTGGTAAAGACAGACTCGAAGACCTTACCTGTCAGCGAGTCATTGTCAGTCGAATCGGTAAAGCGAAGGCGCAGGGTGACGGTCCCTCCAGGCTCCACGGTCACCACGTAGTGCGCCGCAGCCTTCGAGCCGATCTGGTCGGGATTCACCGCTTCCTTGTCGCCGTGCACGATATAGTCGTTGATGCCGTCCTTCACGTATCGCGCGCCGTCCGGATCACCGTAAAGCCGGCGCGTGTTCGTTTCATTTTCCGTAAAGAGCAGGTCCGGGCGGCCCTCGCAGAGCAGGCGCCGATACCCGTAATAGTCGTGCGTGAACTCGACCACGTTCATGTCCCGCACGGGATCGCCTTTGCGGAGCCTGGGTCGCCGAACGTCGAGCCCCCACGACCAGGTGTTGCGGAACCAGATGGTGGGCAAGATCGTCAATTCCGCCGCTTCAGGCCCACGATTCACCGCCTGAATGCGGATCAACAGATCTTCCGGCGTCGCTTTGGCATACTCCACAAAGACATCGAAGTAGCGATCCTCGTCGAAGACGCCTGTATCCAACAGCTCAAATTCCGGGTCCTTCCGGCTGCGTCGCCTGTTCTCTTCGACCAGACAGGCGTAGGGGAAGGCCGCTTGCGGATACTTGTAGAGGTACCGCATGTAGGAATGGGTCGGCGTGGAATCCAGATAGAAGTAATACTCTTTGACGTCCTCGCCATGGTTGCCCTCGTTTCCGGTCAGGCCGAACAGCCGCTCTTTCAAGATCGGGTCGCGACCGTTCCACAAGGCCAAGGCGAAACAAATCATCTGATGCCTGTCGCAGAAACCGCCGAGCCCGTCTTCGTTCCAGCGATAAGCTTTCGAGCGCGCATGGTCGTGCGGGAAAAATTCCCAGGCCGTGCCGTAGGGACTGTAGTCTTCGCGCACGGTCCCCCACGCCCGTTCGCTCAGGTAGGGCCCCCAGCGCTTCCAGTGCCGCTCGCGACGGGCATCCTCTTCCAGACGTTGCCACTCGGCCGTACCCGGCCCGGGGCGGTTGATCCTCGGCTGAGCCAGTGCCATCGTCGTCCTCCCTCTCCGTCACAAGGCCGCTCATCAACGGACGGGGGCGGGTCGCAGCCTGATCATTCTACCAGGGTGCTCCCGTCCTGATCATGTGCGCAAGTCCTTTTGGCTCTTCCGGGTTTGGTGTGGGTGAACTCCTTTTTCAAGATTCCCTCTCCCACCGAGGAAGAGAGGAACAACCATCCACACGATTTCCGGAAGAGCCGTCCTTTTTCTCGTCACCGGGCGCGTCGGAAGACGGGACGCCAGACCGCGACTCCGACATCGGCGTCGCCTGACTTCCGGCCGTGCCTGCCCGCATGGCCGGGCCCGGCGAGACCCAATATGTGCAGCGCCTAGACCGGCGCAGGTCCACCCGCCCTTCGCAGCTCAGGCGATTGATGACCGCGAACAATTGATTCCAGGTGCATCCGGGAACCGGACCAGGAGATCTTCAAAAGTCACCGGCGCGTATCGCGAAAGGTGATCCAGCACGACGGGCGACAATGCCTCTCCTTGCATCGCTTTACTCACCGGCGTGAATCCGCCGGGAGCGGACACACCTGCATGCGGCTCAGTCGCCTCGACCAGGGGAAACCTTACAACTTTACGGGATCAAAAGAGAGAGGAAGAGGATTGAACGCCGGCTAGAGAAAACACGGCGGGGAACCTAACTCCAGATCACGCTGTCTTGGTGGAGGAGGTAGTCGATGACCTCGATGCTATCCCGGAGTTGCACCTGGGCCTGCTCGGACATCGGAATGATAGCCCCGACAAGCCTGCCGGATTCGAGCTCGTCTAGGGAAGGAATCCCATCGACACCGGCTTTTTCCAATTCCGGGCGGTAGCTAGCCACGTTTGCACCTTTCCCCGGTCTCCTTAGTATAAAGCAATTTTTGGACCCTTCCGCCGCCAAAGACCGGCCTTTGTTGTTAGCATACCACAGGGTTTCCCTCCCAGGAGGGCAACCCGACGGAAGTGCTGAATTTTTTGTGGGTTTTCTTGCTGGACAATCACGGAGCCGGAGCGACCGGCGCGAGGGCGCCGAGGTAGGAAAACCCTCCGACCTTCAGAAGGGGGGTGTCCGGCCTGAGCCGAAAGTCATCCCGACCAGGATCCACAAAGCGCGGATCCACCGCCAGATCCGACTCGGCTCGAAGCTCCGGCGCCGGCTGGAGCGGGGTGCCGGCCCGAAGGTAATCGCCCCCGTTGTTATACAGGGCATTGTACGAGAGTTTCGCCTGACTTGACGGCGCGACCGCAAAGCCGACCTTATTGAACCCGACAATATTGCCCGTCGCCTCGCCCTGCGACGCCCCCAAAAAGCCGACGCCCCCGCCGTTCTTGACGATCGTGTTGCTGACCAGCACGGCACGGGCCTTATCCATCACGACCACGCCTTCGAACAGGCTGCGGGTGATGACGTTCCGTTCCAGTCGCACGTCGGACTTACCAGCGACCGTCACGCCATGGTCATTATCATGGATGACATTGCCCGCGAGGACCGCGTGTGAGTCGGCCAGTTGGACCCCGGTGGTTTCACTTCCGCCGATGATGCAGTTCTCAATGCGGACATCCCGCACCTGTTGTCCGAACACCATCCCGTTGATGCGGATGTCGCGCAGCACGATCCCCCGACCGTTGAACATGCCCAGCGCATGACCGCCGTGCTCGTTGATCGTCAGGCCGCTGATTTCGATGTCCGACGCCCCGTAGGGCCACTTGCCGATGTGAAAGACGCCGACGCGCTCGCGGCCCAGGATCGTCACCTGATCCATGCCGTCCCCGATCAACCTGAGCTTCTCTTTACTATGGATAGTCACGTCCTCGCGATACGCCCCGGCCTTGATCCTGACGGTATCGCCCTTTCCCGCCGCATCGACCGCCGCCTGAATCGACGTAAACTGACCGGTGCCGTCCTGGGCCACCACGAAGGTGCGGAAAGATTCCGCCTCTCCCGTCCCTGCGTCCACGACCAGCCGGACGAACAGGAGAACTGCCGCGAGTGGGACTGTTTGGTAAACAGCTCGCATCATGGAGGGTGATACAGGGAAGGGCACGCGGGAGTCAATGGCCGCTATCGCGAAAAACGGTCAGCGCCGGCTCTCAACGCCGATCCTCGCCGCCTCCCACCCGGCCGCCCGACCGATGGACCCGGATGTTGGCGTCCGACCGCGTCGACTCCGCATCCTTGTGGCGGTCGTTGGGCACATGCTAGGCTCCCTCCCATGATTGTGGTGGGATTGACCGGCGGCATCGCCACCGGCAAAAGCACCGTGGCGCGGTTGTTTCAGGAATGCGGCGCGGCGCTGATCGATGCGGATGTCCTGGCCCGGCAGGTCGTCGAGCCGGGTAAGCCGGCCTGGCGCGACATCGTGCGGACATTCGGCAGGCAGGTCCTCAACCCCGATCGCACGCTCAACCGTGGCGCATTGGGGGCGATCGTCTTCCGCTCACCCGCCAAGCTCCGGACGCTCAACGCGATCGTCCACCCGCGCGTCGCCCGAGCGCAGGCGCAACTCGCGCGGGAGATCGCCCGCAAGGACCCTGACGCCGTCATCATCTATGACGTCCCGCTCTTGTTCGAAGCCGCCGTGCAGAGGCGCGTGGACCGCGTCATTGTCGTCACCGCCGATCGGAAGACCCAAATCGCCCGCCTGCGGCAGCGGAATCGTCTCACCCGCGCCGAGGCTCTGCGCCGGATTCGAAGCCAAATGTCGCTGGCGAAGAAGACACAGCGGGCCGATTACGTGCTCGATGGAACCTTGCCGATTGCCCGGCTCCGCCGGGAAGTCGCACGGATTTTCGAGCAACTGCGGCGCAGCCCGTGAAGG
>JBBIOW010000094.1:0-10923 GCA_037443165.1 Nitrospiraceae bacterium
GCGGTGTATGCCGTCCTCCGCAGCAAGGCCCTCATGGATCATGCCCTGCCGGCAGGGTTCACGGACACCTTGCTGGTGGTCTTCGGCCTGCTTTCGTTCGTCGTGGCCTCGCTCTTTGTGTTGGTCCAGCGGGACTACAAACGCCTGTTCGCGTACTCGAGCATCGAGCATATGGGCCTGGCGATAGCGGGATTCGGCGTGGGCGGCCCGGCCGGCACGTTCGGCGGCCTCTTTCATCTCCTCAACCACGCGCTGGCCAAGTCGCTGGCATTTTTCTCGGCGGGCAATGTGCGCCGCCGTTACGCCACCCGCGAGATCGACCAAGTGCGAGGAATGCTCCACGTTCAGCCGCTGACGGCGGTGGCCATGCTGGTCGCGGGCCTAGCGCTGGTCGGGATGCCGCCCTTCTCGATGTTCGTGAGCGAGATCATGGTCATCTCGGCGCTGGCGGATCAACAGTTTGCCTCCGATACGTTTCATCTCGGCAGGTTCCTGACCATCACCGTGACGGACGAGGTGCGGAGTCTCGCGATCGTGACGCTTTTCCTCGTGTTTGCCGTCGCCCTGTTCGGAGGATTCATGTCTCGCGTGGCCGCGATGGTCTGGGGGACTCCCCCGGACGGGGTGAAGTGCGGGGAGGGATGGGAGATCGGGCACGTGCCGCTGCTGCTGACGATCGCGGCGTTGGTCGGGCTCGGCGTGACCATGCCGGAGCCTGTTCACGGGCTTCTGGATCGAGCGGTTTCCGTGCTTCTGAGGTGACGAGATGGCGGAGGCCACAGCGGCGGTCGCGTTGTTGCAGCAGGCGTTCCCGGGGGCGGTCGTGGGGACCGGCGTGAATCACGGCACGCCACTGGTTCGCCTTCAACCCGACCAAGTGCCGTTGGTCGCGCACTACGTGCACACCAAGCCGGACCTGCGCGGCAGTTTGTCACTCCTGTGGGCGGTGGACCACCGCCCGCGTGAAGCGCGCTACGAGCTGTTCTATCTCTTCACGCTGGAAGAACGGCGGGATTGGTTGGTGCTCGCGACCGAGCTGTTAGGCAATTCCCGCCAATTCCGCTCCATTACGCCGGGCGTTCACGCCGCCAAGTGGTACGAGCGCGAGATCCGCGACATGTTCGGTCTGATTCCCGTCGGACATCCGGACATGCGCCGGCTGGTGCGCCATGAGCATTGGCCGAAGGGGACGCATCCGCTCAAGAAGTACTTCCTGTGGGTCGCCGTGCTCGCGCGGATGCAGGGGCAGTACACCTTCCTCCTCATCGAAGGCGAAGGGGTGTTCGAGATTCCCGTCGGTCCGATCCATGCGGGCATCATCGAGCCGGGTCATTTCCGATTCTCCGTGGCCGGGGAGCCTATCATGCAACTCGAAGTGCGCCATTTTTGGAAGCATCGCGGGGTGGAAAAACTCTTCGAACAGATGACCCTGACGGACGCCGTGCCGCTGGCGGAACGGGTGTCGGGCGATACGACCGTCGGCCATGCTCTGGCGTACTGTCAGGCGGTCGAAACCTTGCTGGGGATCGAGGTGCCGCCACGGGGCCGTTATCTTCGCAGTCTCTTTCTCGAGCTGGAGCGCCTGCACAATCATCTGGGCGACGTCGGCGCCATCTGCAATGACACCGCCTATGCGCTGGCCCATGCGCACTGCGGCCGGATGAAGGAGCGGCTCATGCAGCTCAACGATCGTATGGCCGGGTCGCGATTTCTGCGGGGCGTGATCTGTCCCGGCGGTGTCGGCCTCGACTTGAGCGAGCAGCAGCTTCAGAACGTGGTGGCGGAACTCGATGCCATCGAGCCGGACTTCACCGAGCTCGAGCGCATTGTGTTCGCCAATGCCTCGCTTACGGACCGGCTGGAGACCACCGGGGTCCTGACCGAACGGACCGCTTGGGATCATGCTGCCGTGGGGGTGGTGGGCCGAGCGTCCGGCATCGATCGGGACATCCGGCGCGATCGGCCCTTTGCGGCTTATGGGGAGCTTCAGCCCAAGGTCGTCGTCTACCGGTATGGGGATGTCCGCGCGCGGCTCCGCGTGCGCATCGATGAGATTCATGAATCGATGAGACTCATCCGGGAGATCCGGCGGCGGATCCCGCCTGGGTTGGTGGCGGCTAGGCCGAGCCGAACACCGGGGGCGGGAGAATGGGCCTTGTCCGCAGTGGAAGGCTGGCGTGGCGAAATTCTTTATATGGTGATGGCCGGCACAGGCGGGCGGGTTCACCGGTGCAAGGTGCGCGATCCCTCGTTCGTCAATTGGCCGGCGATCCAATGGGCCGTGCTTGGCAACATCGTGCCCGACTTTCCACTGATCAACAAGAGCTTCAATCTCTCGTATGCGGGGAACGATCTTTAAAGCGGGCGAGAGGCATGGGGCGAGGGGCTAGAGGTGGAATGAGTCTACCTCTCGCCTCGTGCCCCGAGCCTGCGAACCGGAGGTTCGAATGTTTCGCATTCTGAAGAAGAGTCTGAAAACTGGCGTCGTGACCGGCCGGTATGACACAGTTCAGCCGGCGCCGGCGCGGCCCGAACAGGAGGCGGTGAAAAAGGCCAAGCCCTTCCGGCGGTCACTGGCCATCCGTGAAGTGGATACCGGTTCCTGCAACGCCTGTGAAATGGAAATGAACGCGCTGATGAACCCGGTCTATGACGCCGAGCGCTTCGGCATCCACATTGCCGCGTCACCGCGGCACGCAGACGCCTTGGTGGTCACCGGTCCCGTAACTGTGAACATGGAACGGGCGCTGAAGGATGTGTACAAACAGACTCCCGATCCGAAGATCGTGGTCGCGTTGGGAGATTGCGCGATCAACTGCGGCCTGTTCAAGGGCAGCTACGCGGTCACCGGTCCGGTCGAGAAACACGTGCCTGTCGATGTTCGTATTCCTGGTTGCCCGCCCAGGCCAGCCGAAATCCTTGAGGCGCTAGAAGAACTGCGCGGGCGCTCGCCCCAAACCTAGCCCTCTCTCCGTTCGGCATTCAATGTGTTGCGAACCCCCGAGTTCAGCACTCGAAACCCTGTCCCATTTCTCCGCATTTTTCCTGTTTACGTGTCCAACATGATAGACAGTCCAACCGCTTGAAAATGCTGGGCAGCCATCGGGGTATTCGCCGATGCTGTCTAAGACCGTGGAAAAGCACCCCGGCCGCCGTGTGCTGTGCCGTTCGCCCCGTTGTTCGGAAAGCCCGCTCCCACACTGCCGAAGCTCGCATTTCCCGCGATTCCATGCCGTTCGGCACGCCGGTTGCGCATAGAGAGGGCGCTGGTGAAGGCGCGGGTGATTTTGGACCGGCCTCCGAATGACCCTTGAACCTCTGCAAAGAGGGCCCCTTCACCAGCACTTTTCAGCGAGCGAATGGCGAACAGCGAATAGCTGGTAGCCAAGGGCCGGAAAGAGGTTGGCATCTGACATTGCTTCTCTTCGCAATGGGCTGGGGATTGTCTCATCGTTGCTACTCGCTATCAGCTATCGGCTGTTAGCTCATCAACAAGGAGGCCGCATTATGAAGTGGTCGTATTTCCATGATCAAGGCAGGCAGAGTCGTCGAAGGGCGACTCAGTGCTTGCAAGCCGCGGTATTGGCGGGAGGTCTGGTCGCCGCTCCGTGGCTGTTGGCTGCAGAGCCAGGGGGAGCGTCGCATCAGGGCCATGCTTCGCCCGTGGCGATGCCGGGCTGGACCCAGACCTTGAAGGGGCAGACCGTGGTGGAGGATGCCATCGAAGGGCGGGCCGATCGCTCCGAAAAGATCGAGCTGCAGCACCACCGGCTCATGCGCCGACTCGAAGAACAGGCACAGAAGGATGCCCAGGCCCAGCAGACCTCCGGCATCTTCAACAGCATGTCCATGATGCACCAGTACATGGGCCAGGATGGCAGCAGTTGGCTGCTGGCCACGGACTCGAGCAAGGAACCGGTCCTAGCCACAGGCGGCCGCTGTCCGGCTGGTGTGCCCACCAAGCACTATGATGTCTCGATGATCAACGTCGAGATCACGTTGAACCGGTGGCTGGATTATTACCCCGGCTACATGTACGTCCTGACCGAGAACATCGAGAAAGTCCGGGCGGAAGAAGCGCGGAACAAGGCGGCTCGGGAGAAGGAGGGATTTGACCCGGGCGCCGTGTCGACAGGATTGCAGGGCGATTACATTCAACCGTTGGTTCTTCGCGCCAACCAGGGCGATTGCGTGAAGCTGACGCTCCGCAACCAAATGGAGGACGAAGAGGGGAGCCTGTTCATCCAGGCGTCCAGCATGGTCGTGAGCGCGACCGGCAAGCCCGCCACCACGACCAATCCGGATGCCATCATTCCTCCGGGTAAATCACAGGAGTTCGAATGGTACATCCACCCGTACATGCAGGAAGGCGTGCGGCAGTTCCACTCGTACAGCCACGACCGCGAACTGACCGTGTTGGGTCTGTTCGGCGCGTTCGTAATCGAGCCGAAGGGATCCAAGTACCTCGACCCGCTCGGTACCGGCGCCGCTCCTGAGACGAAGAGCGGGTGGCAGGTCATGATCGACAACGGGACGGGACCGGACTTCCGCGAATTCGTGATCTTCTATCACGAGGTCGGCGACGAGGCGTTCCGTCCGTTGAACAAGAAGGGCGACTTCCTGCCGCAGCGCGATCCGTTGACCGACGCCTATCGTCCGGGTGGACGGGCGATCAACTACCGCAGCGAGCCCTTCGGCATCGACGAAATGCACCTGCAGCACGAGTATTTCGGCTTCGAGGACGAGTCATTGGCGTACAGCGCCTATACCTTCGGCGATACGCCGACGACGATTCCGCGAGCTTACCTGGGCGATCCGGTCAAGTGGCGGTTGGTGCACGGAGGCTCCGAAGTCTTCCACTCTCACCATCCTCACAGCGGATCGATCCGCTGGCAGCGCAGCCCGGTCACCGAGCCGAATATGCTCTGGGCGGCGGGTCAGGACGGGCCGGTGAAGTATCCGGTGGTCCGGACCAAGTCGGACCGGGTGGACGTCGAGGTCATCGGGCCGTCTGAGGCATTGGACCTGGAGCCGGAATGCGGCGCTGGGCAGTGTCAGCACCTGGCGGGCGAGTTCCTGTTCCACTGCCACGTGGCGCACCACTATGTGGCCGGCATGTGGGGCTATGGGCGGGTGTACAACACGCTGCAGGTCGGACAGGGCCATACCGACACCATGCCGGACCTGCGCGAACTGCCGGATCGGCAGGGCCGGATGAAACTCGGCGTGACCTCCGACAAGCTGATCGGTACGACCGTGGATTGGTTCGGAAAGAAGTTCAAGATCGTGGACAGGAACCAGAAGACCAACTGGAAGGCTGATCCGGCCGTGGTGAACATTAAGGACTGGGTCGAGATGTTCCTGCCGGCGCAAGGCAAGCCGGGCCACACGGACGACGAGCGCGGCCAGATTATGGCCTATGACGCGACGGTGTGGGACTGGGTCTGGAGGGGGAATGTCGCGTACGGCGAGCGGGAGAGCACGGCGAAGAACCCGAAGTATCTCGCCGCCGAGAAGTGGGACGACAGCACCAGACCGCCGATCCTGTTCGACCCGACCACGGGGAAGCTCGCCTGGCCGCTGTTCAAGCCGCACTTCGGCAAACGTGTGCCGTTCTCCGCGAACCACAACGGCGCGCCCTGGTTGGAGCCGATTCACCAGGATGAGAACGGCGAGCGGACCAGCGAGCCGGCCAAGCCTGGCGAGCAGGGCCGGTGGAGCCTCTGTCCGGACAACGCCAATCAGAAGTTCTACAATCTGCATTTCGTCCGGCTACCGATCACCCTGGCCAAGAAGCAGGGGAAAGAGCCGCCGATCGTGGACAAGGACGGCCTGATCTACGTCTTGCACGAGGAAGAACGGTTGATCAGGGCCAACGATGATCTGAAGTACCCCGCGGTCATCCGCGCCAACGTGTATGACTGCGTGGATCTGGTGTTGACGAGCGAGTGGGACGACGACGACTTCACCAACTTCCAGGCATCCAAGATCAACATTCACCCACATTTCTTCCAGTTCGATACGGGGAACTCGGACGGCGTGATCTCGGGATTCGAGTATGAAATGTCGGTCCGGCCCTTCACCATGTGGGGGAAAAAGACCAAGCATGGCTTGCCAGCGCCGATGGTGGCGAAGCTCAAGAGCGCGGTGAAAGCCGGCGCGACGTCCATCAAGATCGAGATGGCGCCGGGAGCCACGCCCTTCCATGTCAACACCGAGTTGATGGTGGGCATGGACTGTTTGGAAAAGGGCAACGATCCCACGGCCTCGCTGCCGCGGGACAGGAGCTGCTCGGAAGTCGCCCGGATCAAGGAGATCAAGGGCGATACGATCACGTTCTTCAAGCCGCTCAAGCACAATCATCCGGCGAACGACCTCGTGTCACCCGAGTTCGTCCGGTATCGGTGGTGGGTGGACGTGGACATGGGGACCGTGTTCTGGCACGACCACGCGTTCGGCGCCACGACCTGGCCGCACGGCGGGTTCGGGGTGACGATCGTGGAGCCCTACGGGTCCACCTATCATGATCCGAAGAACGGCAAGCTCGTCTGGAGCGGGCCGATCGCGGACATTCACACCACGGAGCCGATCGGCGCCGGCGTGAGCGGGAGCTTCCGGGAGCTGATGGTGTCGATCCATGACACCGTGCCTCACACCGTGAACGTCATCCAGGCAGGCAATCCGCCAGGACAGCCGGTCGAAGTCGCGCTGGAAGCCGGGAAGACCGTGTCCTTCCAGATGCCGGAAAAGATCCTGATGGCGCCCAACCCCTATATCAACGGGGGCACGCATACGACAGGGAGCGGGCTGAACTTCCGAGCCGAACCCTTCGCGCAGCGGTTGGCCAACAATCCGGATACGTCGAAGCTGTTCAGCAGCGCGATCCATGGCGATCCGGACACGCCGCTGTTGCGGGCCTATGTGGGCGACACGATGGTGTTCCGGCTCTTGCATCAGCTCATGAACGAGTCGCACGTTTGGACGCTCTCCGGGCATACCTTCCTCACGGAACGGTACGCCGCGGACGCCAATCGGAAGTACTCGATCCATGTCGGGATCGCCGAGCGGTACGACCTGGTGACCAAGGCCGGCGGCTTCCAAGGCATGCCGGGTGACTACATCCACTTCAACGGCCGGAGTTCGCACTTCGCCGAAGGCGGATGGGGTATCGTCCGGGTGCTGGACAAACAGGTGCCGGATTTGATGCCTCTGCCGTCCGGGACGAAACCGTTCGAGATTCCGCCGGTGCCCAAGTCGGTCTGCCCGGCTGACGCCCCGGTGAAGACCTTCAACGTGGTGGCGCTGGACCGCCCGTTGAAACTGAATCCGAAGGCGCCGGACGCGATCGAGGTGGACTTCGAGCGGAAGATCGAAATGACCGTGCCGGAAGGTAAGATTTTTGCGCTCGAAGAGGAAGTCACCAAGGTGGCATCGGAGGTGATGCCGCATCCGCTCACGCTGCGGGTGAACGTGGGCGACTGCATCAAAGTGAACCTGAAAAACAAGATGAAGAACAGTCGGGCGTCGTTCTTCGCGCCAGGGCTGGCCTTCGATCCGAAAGACTCGCTCGGCCTGAACGTCGGCAACAACCCCGGCGATCAGACCATCGCCCCGGGCGAAAGCCGAACCTACACCTACTACGCGCATCCGGCGAACAAGGAGACGACGTCGCTGGTGTGGGACGGCGGCAACATCGTGACGAATCCGCGCAACGGCTTGTACGGGGCGATCATCGTCGGGCCGCGCGGATCGCAGTATCGCGATCCGGTGACCGGCCAGGACATTTCGCTCAAGAACGCCTGGCGTGCGGACGTCATCGTCGATCGGAGCCTGCCGGAGAACGCAGGCAAGGTGAACTACCGGGATGTGGCTCTCTTCTTCCAGGATGAGGACAACATCATCGGCACCGCGTTCATGCCCTACGTCCAGAACGTCGCGGGACTGACGGCGGTGAACTACCGGGCCGAACCGTATAAATACCGCGAGGAGCAGGGTTGCTCGCTCGGGCGGATCTTCCAGCCGTGCAAAGCTGACGCGCCGGAGGATCCCGCCACACCGATCATCGAGGCTCATGCCGGCGATCCGGTGCGGGTCCATGTGATCGGTGCCAACAGCGAGCAAAACGGGATGTTCGGGATCGAGGGCCATGAGTGGCCGATCGAGCCCTACATGCCGGGCGCCGACATGATCAGCGTGGTGGAGTACGCCGGGTCGGAGACCTTGGATGTCTTCCTCCGAGGCGGTGCGGGAGGCCCGTATCGGTTACCGGGGGACTATGTTTGGTCCAACGCGAGGCTTCCTTACACGCAGTCCGGACAGTGGGGGTACCTCCGGGTGCTACCGGCCGGTGATCAGCGCATCCTCCCGCTGAACGGCGCCGGCGCCGGCATCAAGCGCACGGAAGCCGAGCCCGCGGCGATCCCGACCGCGATGCGGTAGCGAATCGGGACTGAGGCGCGAGGACCGAGGACTGAGTTGACTCTCTGCTCAGCACCTCGGTCCTCAGCACTCGGTAATGGAAGTGCCGAAGATCTGCTGCGGCCTCTGCAGGTGTGCATGAGCAGAGGCAAGCGAGGAGCGTCGGAAAGAGACAACCAGAGCGGGGGAGCTGCGATCGAGTGGCAGCTCCCCCGTTTCTTTCGGCCTCTCGCGTGCTTTAGGATGAGGGGTGCTCATCCACCACACGCGAAAGGAGGAAAGGATGATGGTCAAACGGAGACAAGCGCGACGGTGTTGGTTGGGACTTGGGCTGGTAGGATTGCTGTCGGCGGCCGGACCGAGCTTCGCGTATGAGGAGGGACAGGTCGCCGACGGAGGGACGCTCACCGGCACGGTGATGCTGGAGGGAAAGGTCCCCAGGCCGAAGGGCTACAACCTCACGACGCTGCCCGATCCGGTGTATTGCGGCCGGATTTCCGACGGGCATGGTTGGCGGCTGTTGCAGCCGTTCAACGTCGGCCCCAACGGCGAGTTCCGGCAGGTCGTGGTCTATTTGGAGTCGATCGACCGAGGGAAGCCGTTCGGGACGTTCACGCCGCCGCGGATCGAGGCGATCGATTGCCGGTTTCTCCCGTTTGTGACCGTCGTGCGCGATCAACATGACGTCGTGGTCGTGAACATGGACCCCGCCATGCACGACATCCAGGCCTATGAAACCTCCCATCTCGGGCCGCGGGTGCTGTTCAACGTGCCGTTGCCGATCAGTTCGAAATATCCGAACGAGGCGGGCCTCAGCGCGCATTTCCACAAGCACTTCGCCGGGACACCGGTGACGCAGACCGTGAGAATGACGAAAGGGCGGAAGGTCTTCGTCATGCAGTGCGGGTTTCACGCCTATATGGAAGCCTGGGCACTGGTGGCGGACAATCCCTATTACGCAGTGACGGACAACGACGGGCGGTTCGAGCTGACCGACATTCCTCCGGGCACATATACCGTGAAAATCTGGCATCCGTATCTCCGGGAAGATGTCGAGCAGATCGTCACGATCGAGCCGAAGGAACAGACCAGCGTGACCTTGCAGGTCGAGTCACCAAAAGGTCGCCTGTATGCGAACCAAATGGTGGACAGTCCGTACATCCGGTATCAGATCACTCAAGACGTACAAAGCCAGATCGTCCCGACGCTGGAGAAGCAGAGTTACGAATGATCGGGGATGTGAGGCTGGAGGCAAGTGGCGATAGCCCTCAGAGTCAAGCCGGCGAGGGGTAGGGGTAAAGGGCAAAAGCCATGAATTGGCGAGACAGAACGGACCGTGCGTTGCTCTGTGCGCTCGCCTCTTGCCTCGTACCTCTAGCCCCTAGCCTGGTTACAGCCGACCACGATCTTCCGAAACGGCCGCCCTTGTGGTCGCCGCTCTTCGAGGCGGAGCGGCTCGCGGCCATGGAAGTGCCGGAGGGTATGGTCACGGTGCCGGCTGGCTGGTTTCTGATGGGCAGCGATCCAAAGACCGACCGCGCCGCCGGTCCCCAGGAGCAACCGCAGCGCTTGGTCTATCTGGACACATTCCGGATCGACCGATACGAGGTCACGAACGTGCAATATCTCCGGTACGTCCTCGCGACCGGCGCGGAGTGGCCTCCATATTGGAGAGGGGAGCCCTTCCCGGAGAAGATGGCCTTGCATCCGGTGATCGGGGTGAGCTGGCGCGACGCGGACGCCTATTGCCGCTGGGCGGGCAAGCGTCTGCCCACCGAAGCCGAATGGGAAAAAGCGGCGCGCGGGACCGACGGCCGCATCTTCCCCTGGGGCGATGAGCCGGCCGGGTGGCTGAAAAGCAATATTGCACATCCAGGATCAAAGCGGGGCACCAAGTATCCGCCACTTGCCAACGTCAACCGCTACGACCGTGGGGTGAGCCCATACGGCGTCTATCAGTTGGCGGGCAACGTGAGCGAGTGGGTGGCCGACTGGTTCGATCCGGAGTATTACCGGCGGGGCGAGACGCACAACCCCACCGGTCCTTCGCAGGGCACCGATAAAGTGTTTCGAGGCGGGTCCTGGAACGAAGACCCGGAAGTGGCCCGCTCCGCCGGCCGTAACGCCGGCGCACCCGACCACCGGAGCTATTTGATCGGATTTCGCTGCGCGAAAACCGAAGCGAAGAGTGAGCAGCAAGTAGCGAGCCGCGATGTGTCGACCTCAAGCGGAGCAACACTCGGCGAAGACAGAAAATGAAACATCCTGTCTCGGGCTTTTGGACGGACACAAGCTATCGGCTGTTCGCTACTCGCTGTCAGCTCAAGAAGAAGGGGCTCTTCCGGAAAATCGTGTGGGTGGTTTTTCCTCTCTCCCAGGGATGGGAGAACGTGAGGGTGAAGGGAAGTGGCCCCCCCCCGCACCCACACCCCCCCCCGGAGACGGAACGGGAAACGAAGCGGGCCCCCAAACCACCACCCCACCACTGGCGGGGGCCCGGGCGCG
>JBBIOW010000094.1:10933-11297 GCA_037443165.1 Nitrospiraceae bacterium
CCCACCAGGGGAGAGGGAAGGACAAGGGAAGAGGCCCCTTCACCCTCGCCTGCAGAAGGGCGAGGGACCGGTCAGGTCTTCATCCCCGCTCTCCCGATGGGCGAGGGGTCGGCCAAGTCTTCATTCCCTCTCCCTCGATGGGTGAGGGGTTGGCAATATCTGCATTTCCTCTCCCTCGATGGGAGAGGAGTAGGGTGAGGGTGAAGGGAGATGTTAGAAAGATGTTAGGAATCGGTGGGGGGAGGGAATCTGGAAAGGGAAGTTCACCCACACCAAAGCCGAAAGAGCCAAAAAGGAGGCCGACACATGAACAAGGACGATATCGGCAGGTGGGTCACGGCCAATCGGGTCATGAACGCGCTCC
>JBBIOW010000095.1:0-11192 GCA_037443165.1 Nitrospiraceae bacterium
ACCCTCTCCATCACCCATTGCATCGTGAAGAGCAATGGGTACCCGGGGAGAGGGTGATGAGGGTTGCCCGGTCCACCACGGGTTCTTGGGGATAGACGAAGAAATAGTGGCTCATCAGGCTCTTGTGTAGGCGCGTCGACCTCCCAGCACCCCTCGCCCCCGCTTCGGGGGAGAGGGGTGGGGTGAGGGGACCAAGACAGCCAAGCGGAATACCCGCGAAGAACCAGGCCGCTTGGATGGAGGAGCCGCTGCCAGGTTTCCAGCCCCGCCCTCGCCCTCTCCCTCCCAGAAGGGAGAGGGAATGAAGAGGGGGACCTACACGATTTCCGGAAGACCCGAAATAGTTTTCAAAACTGCAGTCTGTGTGAGGCAGGAGGAATCAGTGCGGAAAACCGTATGTTGCCGAGCCCTCGGCGGCGAGAAAATCGATCGGTGGGAGGCGTCCGCCCGCGACGGTCGTCACATAGGACTCGATGGCGGTTTCCAGTTCGGTGCGGATCCGACCGCCGGCTCTCAGCCGATCGATGACGGCCGGCGACCAACGGAGTGCTTGCCGCATAAAAGCGAGACTCCCGGGAGAAAGCGGAAGGCAGCGGAGCGGCTGACGCCTGGCGCATAGACTGCAGATCAACCCTCCAGAGGTCGGGGAGAATTGGGGCTCGCCCGCCAGCCGGGCGTTCCCGCAGGCGGAACACTGATCGAGCTGCGGCTTGAAGCCCGTGAGCCCCAGCAAGCGTAGTTGAAACAGCAGCGTCGTGAGCTGGGCATCGTGGCTGTCTTCCAGCGACCGCAGGCCGTCGGCCAGCGTCTTGAAGATCCGAGGATCCGGATCGCCTTCCGGGGTGATGGCGGCAACCAGATTCACCATCCGCGCGGCGGCCGACATGAGCGCCAGATCCTCCCGCAGTTTGGTGAAGGGCTCCCGTATATCGACTTGCGAGATGCGAAAGAGCGAATCCCCGGCCTTCTCGAACACGTTCAGGTCGCAGGAGACGAACGGTTCCAGCGCGCTGCCGAATCGGCTCTTGAGTCGCCGTGCGCCTCGCGCGATGCCCCGCACTTTGCCGAGCCGGAGCGTATAAAAGGTGACGATACGATCCGCTTCGCCCCACTTGCGGCTCTTGAGGGTGATGGCGGGTGTCTTCAGCAACGGCATGGTCACAATCAGGCAATGGGTGATGGGCTATAGGCAATGGGTAGGATGACGAACATGCGGCTCTATTTTTCCTGCTTGATCTATCGCCTCTTGCCCATCGCCTCCTGCCTTCATCTGAGATATTCAAGGAAGACCGTGGCGAGCGTGAGGTAAATGGAGATACCGGTGATGTCGTTCGCCGTTGTGACGAACGGACCGGCCGCAATGGCCGGATCGATGCCCATGCGTTTCAGGAGGATGGGCATGAACGTGGCCATGCTGGTCGAGACAATGAAGGCGATCAACATGGAGGCCCCGATCACCATGCCCAAGACCGCGTGGCCGTGCCACAGCCAGCCGACCAGGGTCAGGATGACGCAACAGGCCAGCCCCATCAGCAGCGTGATCCGGATTTCCCGGAAGAACACCTTCCACACGTCGGTCAGCTCGATCGAGCCGGTCGCGAGGCCACGGATAATCAGGGTCGAGGATTGCAAACCGACGTTGCCGCCCATGGCGGCGATGACGGGAATAAAGCTCACGATGGCCACGACTTCCTGGATTGTGAAGCGGAAGAGCCAAAGGATCGCGCCGGAAACGAGACTGCCGATCAGGTTGGTGAACAACCACGGCAGCCGCAGCCTGGCGGCGGCGATACTGGAGGATTTCGATTGCGTTTCCTCCTCGAGCGCGCCGGCCATTTTCAGCATGTCTTCCGTCGCCTCTTCGCGGATCACGTCCACCACGTCATCGACCGTAATGATGCCGACGAGCGTGTTGTCCTTTTCGACGACCGGGATGGCCAGCAGGTTGTAGCTGGCGACTTGGCGGGCCACCTCTTCCTGGTCCGTCTCCACCGTGACGCTGATCACGTCGCGCGTCATGATGTTCTTGAGCGGCGTGGCCGGCGGCACGGTGAGGAGTTGGCGCAACGACAGGACGCCCACCAGGCGATTCTCTTTGTCGGTCACGTAAATATAGAACACCATCTCCGCATCGGTCGCGTGTTGCAGGCGGCGGATCGCTTCCTGGGCGGTCGTGTCCTCCGGCAGGGAGAAAAACTCCGTGGTCATGATCGCGCCGGCCGAGTCTTTCGGATACTTCAGCAGGTCGGCGATCTCCGTGGAGTCCTCCGTCTTCATCAGCGCGAGGATCTCTTGGGCCCGCTCTTCGGGGAGGACGCCCAGGATGTATGCGACGTCGTCGGGCCCGAGGTCCTTCAGGAGCCACGCCACGTCGGGGGCAGGCAGGTCCGCCAGCACCTGGTTGATGCTGTCGCCGTCCAGCTCGCTCAACACTTGGCCGCGCTGCGCCTCGCCGCGGACGAGTTCGAACACCGTGCGTTTTTCTTTCGGGGAGGAGAGGTGGTTGACGACCCTGGCGATGTCGGCCGGATGCATGCGGCCCAGCATCTTGGCGAGGTTGGTGATCGCCCCGCGCCGGAGCAGGCGTTGGAAGGAGAGCAGCACAATATCAGACTTCGCCTGCCCCTTCTCGGCCAGTTCCCGGGAGGCTTCCTTCAAAATGTCCTTGTCCAATTGACGTGTGCGTTCCGTCGGCTGCATGGACTGACCTCAGGCGAGAGGCGCGGGACTAAAGACTCTGTCTGGGTTATACCAAGGCAATGATGAATGGTGAATGTGGAATGAGGAATTCCTCTGCAACTCCAAACCGGATAATTCTTCATTCCTAATTCCTCATTCATAATTGTCCAACCCCGCTCGCCCATTACCCGCCTCGTGAATTTTAATACCCCAATTCCATCAGCATCTGCTCATCTTCGCGCCAGGCCGTCCGCACCTTGACCCACAATTCCAAAAACACCTTCATGCCGAACAGCCGCTCCATGTCTCGCCGGGCGGCGGTCCCGGCGGCCTTGAGCCGTTCGCCGCGCCTCCCGATGAGGATGGCTTTCTGCGATTCTTTCTCGACCAGGATCGACGCCGCGATGCGGGCGAGTCTGCCTTCTTCCGTGAAACGGTCGATCTCGACGGCGACGGCATGCGGAACTTCCTGGTACGTCTCGTGGAGAATCTTCTCGCGAATGAGTTCGGCCGCCAACGTCCGCATCGGTTGATCCGTGATCATGTCCGCTTCGTACGCGGGTTCGCCCTCCGGAAGCAGCTTCACGGTCAAGTCGAGCAAGCGGTCGATGTTGTCGCCGGTCATGGCCGATACCGGCACCACTTCGGTCCATTCCAGGAGCGTGCAATAGGTCTCGATCAAGGGCAGCAGCCGGATTTTGTTCACCAAGTCGATTTTGTTGATCACCAGAAAGACCGGTCGCGCCTGTTTGCCGAGCGCTTCCCGCACCCGGTCGATGGCGAAGCGGTCGCCCGGGCCGGGCGGCGATGTCGCCTCGACCATGACATACAGCAGATCACCGTTCTCCAGAGTCTCCAGGGCCGTCCGTACCATCCGCCGGTTGAGCAGATGTTGGGGCTTGTGCAGACCGGGTGTGTCCAGAAAGGCGATCTCCGCGCCGGGCACGTGCGCGACGCCCAGGATCCGCGTTCTGGTGGTCTGCGGCTTGTCCGATACGATTGCGATCTTCTCGTTGAGCAGCCGGTTGAGCAGCGTCGATTTCCCGACGTTCGACCGCCCGATGATGGAGACTGTTCCGGATTTCATAGTGTCAGCGAATAGCCAGCAGCGAACAGCGAATAGCCAAAGACTCCGAGCTATGCGCTATTCGCTATTTGCTACCGGCTTGAGGCTCTTCAGCCAGTTGATAGACCGTCTCGCCTTTCCGCACGAATCCCAGTTGCTCTCTCGCCAATTCTTCGATCCGGGCCGGATCGTGCTGCACGCGCTCGATTTCCAGTCGCAGCGCGGCATTGCCCTGCTTGAGCGCCTGAATATCCCGCTCCAACTGCTGGGCATGTTGCCGCATCGCCCAGTAGCGGATGAGTCCCATGTCGCCGAATAGGAGCGAACCGGTCAGCCCGAGCCCGAGCATCAAACCGAGAAATTTCATCATCCCGGCCACGCGCCGCTGCCGGGTCAACGCATTCGGCCCACGGTTCGGCTTGATCAACATGACATCCGACGCGGACTCAGGGGTGTCCCGCGACCGCCGACCGGCCGCGATACACCGCCGTTGTTCCCAGCTCCTCTTCGATGCGCAGCAATTGGTTATACTTGGCCATCCGGTCGGTCCGGGACAGAGAGCCGGTTTTGATCAAACCGGTATTCATGGCGACCGCGACGTCGGCGATCGTCGTGTCTTCCGTCTCCCCGGACCGGTGGGACACGACCGCCGTATAGCCGGACCGCTTCGCCAGTTCGATGGCGTCCAGGGTCTCCGTCAAGGTGCCGATTTGATTCAGCTTGATCAGAATCGAATTGCCGATCCCTTCCCGGATGCCCTTGGAAAAGATGTCCACGTTGGTGACGAAGATGTCGTCGCCGACCAACTGGACCCGTTTGCCCAACTGCTCGGTCAGCATCCGCCATCCTTTCCAATCCAGTTCGCTCAGGCCGTCCTCGATGGACAGGATGGGGTATTTGTCCACCAGCCGGGCGTAATAGCGGATCATGTCCTCGGCTGAGCGGTCCGGCTGTTTTTCCGCTTCGAGCCGATAGCGGCCCTTCTCATAAAACTCGCTGGCGGCGGCGTCAAGGGCCAGAGCGATGTCCCGCCCCGGCCGGTATCCGGCTTCCTCGATGGCCTGGACGATCAGGCTCAGCGCTTCCTCGTTGGATTCCAGGTCGGGCGCGAACCCTCCCTCGTCCCCAACCGCGGTGTTGAGGCCGCGTTTCTTCAGGAGCGTTTTCAGCGTGTGGAAGACCTCGGTCGCCATGCGCAGCGCCTCGCTGAACCGAGATGCGCCGACCGGCATGATCATGAATTCCTGAAGATCGAGGCGGTTGTCCGCGTGGGCCCCGCCGTTGATGATGTTCATCATCGGGACCGGCAACACCCGTGCGTTGGCTCCTCCGAGATATCGGTAGAGGGGCTGCCCGGTTTCGTTGGCGGCCGCCTTGGCGACGGCCAGCGAGACGCCGAGAATCGCATTGGCCCCCAAGCGGCCCTTGTTCCTGGTCCCGTCCAGCGCTGCCATCGCGTGATCGATCGCGGCCTGGTCGAAGGCGTCCCGGCCCAGAAGTTCCGGCGCGATGGTTTTGTGGATGTTCGTGACGGCCTTGGAGACGCCCTTCCCCATCCAGCGTTTCTTGTCTCCGTCCCGCAGCTCGATTGCTTCCTTCTCCCCGGTCGAGGCTCCGGACGGCACCGCCGCCCGCCCCCGCGCGCCGCTCTCCAGGGTCACATCGACCTCGACCGTCGGATTCCCCCGTGAATCCAAAATCTGCCGCGCCTTGATCTCCCGAATTGCGCTCATGAATCGCCCCGGTTTATGAACCAACTCGTCCTTTCAACCTCGCTACGAAAGGCTACCGCCGCTTGCGGTTCCGATAAATCTCTCGGCGATGACCGATCATATGCACGATAAGAAGGCGCTCCGCATGAAACACTTCATAAACTACGCGATAATTCCCGACTCGCAACTTGAACAGGCCGGCCCACTCACTCGTCAACGCCTCGGGGTTAATCGCGTCGAAGTTCTCGGCAAGCCAGCGAATGCGCTCCGTAATACGCCGAGCTAGGACCTTGTCCAGCCGTTCCAATTCCCGGGTCGCGGCGCGCAGAATGCGAACGCTATACGCATTCACGAATCGAGACCGAGACGCCGGGCCACCTCCGCGAACGATTCGCCTCGCCGGCCTGCGGCGACGGCTCGCCTCTGTCGCCTGAGCCTTTCGCGGATCGCCTTTTTCAACACCAACCCCTCGTCGGGGTCTCCGAGCAAGTCGCGCAGCTTCCGCTCAACAGTCGCTTCGATCAGTTCCTTCAACTCGTCCTTCGTCATTCGAGCCAGTGTTGCAGCCATATCGCGCTCCTTAGCGCCATACCCTCATGCGGTTCGACCCCGTTTCACCGTCGGATTCCCCCGTGAATCCAAAATCTGCCGCGCCTTGATCTCCCGAATTGCGCTCATGTTCGACCCGATATCAAAAAGGCTCTCAACCAGCGATCAGCTTGCAGCGACCAGACAAGCCAGCGATCGATAGGTACGGTACGCGATTCGTCTCAACGACTGCATAGATTACGGAAGACTTTGCTCATCCCTTTAGTCCTCTTCCTCCAGGTCGAATTCCTCATCGATGAGCTTGGTCAGTTCTTTTGTATGGACGTGCAAATGCAAGATGGATGCGCTCAGCTCAGCGAGAATGTCGCCGCGCCCGATCTTTCCGTTCCGCATTCCATGGAGTTTTTGGAGAAGAGTGAGGGTGCGTTGACATTCTTCTCCAAGCTCATCCAAGAGCGTATCCAGCAATTCTTTTTTTTCTTTGCTCTCACCGGTGCCGGGGTCTTCATCATGTGGTCCTCCCCAACCGTTTCTCTGCCTTCTTGATCCCCATCTGGAAAGCTTTGATCTCTATTTCCCAGTGCCTGATACGCCCTTCGTGTGGATTGGGACCGGCCCTCTCTTGCTGAATTTTTTGTTCATGTTCCCGAATACGCTTTATGTAACTCGCGATCTTCTTCCGATAGGCTCCCTTGCCCAACGGGATTCTTCCTTTCCTTCATCCGTACGCATGAGCGCGGCTGTTCGCCGACAGGACCCGCGTTCATCCCGCCAGCTTCTTCTTTAGCAACTCGTTCACCTTCCCCGGATTCGCCTTCCCTCCCGACGCCTTCATCACCTGTCCGACGAAAAAGCTCAGCACCTGCTCTTTTCCGCTCCGATACTGCGCGACCTGCGTCGGGTTGTTGCCGATGATTTCGTCGATCATGGCGAGCAGCGCTCCTTCGTCCGAAACCTGGGTCAGCCCCTTCTCCTTCACGATCTGTTCGGGCTCCTTCCCGCCGGCATAGAGTTCCGGGAAAATGTCCCGTGCGACTTTCAGGCTGATGGTGCCGTCGTCCACCAGTTTCAAGAGGCGCACCAGGCGTTCCGGGCTGACCGGCGACGCGGTCACGTCGGTTCCGGCATTGTTCAGCTCCCGCAGCAGCTCGCCCATCACCCAGTTGCTGACGGTCTTCGGCCGGTCATAGAGTCTGACGCAGGCCTCAAAATAGTCGGCCAGGGCTTTGGAGGCCGTCAACACCCCGGCGTCGTATTCCGGCAACCCATAGTCGGTGACGAAGCGTTTCATCCTGGCGGCCGGCAACTCCGGGACCGTCTTGCGCAGGTCTTCGATCCATTCGTGCTCGATCTTCAACGGCACCAGATCGGGATCCGGGAAATAGCGGTAGTCGTGCGCCTCTTCTTTGGTGCGCATGACCGTCGTCTCGCCGCGCTCGATGTCCCAGAGGCGCGTCTCTTGCCGAACCGTTCCCCCTTCGCTCAAGACCTTGGTCTGGCGTTTGATCTCGTAATCGATCGCGTCTTTGACGAACTTGAAGGAATTGATGTTCTTCAGCTCGACCTTGGTGCCGAGCGCCTTCTGGCCGAGCGGCCGGAGCGAGAGGTTCGGTTCGCACCGCAGACTCCCCTCCTCCATGTTGCCGTCACAGACCTCCAGATACATCAGGATGTCACGCAGCGTCTTGAGATACGCCACCACTTCGTCGGCCGAACGCAAGTCCGGCTCGGTGACGATCTCCAGGAGCGGCGTGCCGGCGCGATTGAAATCTACCCGGCTGCCGTTCGTTCCGGCGTCGTGGAGGTTCTTGCCGGCGTCTTCCTCCAGATGGGCGCGGCGGATGCGAATGCGTTTCTTGGCGCCGTCGCCCGCGATCTCGAGCCAGCCGTTCTCACAGATGGGGGCTTCGTACTGCGAGATCTGATAGCCCTTGGGCAGATCGGGATAAAAGTAATTCTTCCGCGCGAAGCGGTTGTCGGACCGGATCGTACAGTTCAGCGCCAAGCCCGTGCGGATCGCCATCTCGACCGCGGCTCGGTTGATGACCGGCAGCGCGCCGGGCATGCCGAGGCACACGGGGCAGGTCTGCGTGTTCGGGGCGAGGCCGAAGGCGGTCCCGCAGCCGCAGAACATCTTCGACCGGGTCCGCAGTTGGGCGTGGACTTCCACGCCGATGATCACTTCATAGACCATGCTCAACTCTTCCTCTCGCCGCCCAACCGCTCGCGCTCGCGTTTCATCGCTTCGCGCCCGGCTTCGAACGCTTCCTTGAGAACCGATTTCTTGGTCTCGACGAAGTCGCGCCCCTTCTCCACCGCTTCTTCGAAGGTCTCCCCGGCCTTCTCGGCCAGATCCCGCAGGGCTTCCTCCGTCCGCCTGGCATACTCCCGAAGTTGCTCGCGCGACTCACGACCGGACTGCGGCGCCAGGAGCAACGCCGCCACCGCGCCCATGGCCGCGCCACTGAGAAAGGCCAATAACACAGCCGCCGGTGACACACCCCGATCATCCGCCATTGGTCGTCCCTCCTTCCCTGTGGTTCCCGTGGAGCCGTTGTTTCACGACGGTCGTCGCTGCCTTCAGTCCCGCCACCATGCTCGCGAGATTGACGAGCAACGATCCGCTCGATCCCTTGACGATCCGATGCACCTGCTGCACCGATTCGCCGATGTCCCCGGCTGCGTGCAACAGCACGGCCGCGCGCTCGACGCCGCCGCGCGCCTGTTCAGCCAGGTCGTTCAAGTTCTGGCTCATGGCGCGGAGCTCGGCGATCAGCGAGGGCAATTCACTGTTCATGCGGGCCAACAATTGCTGCGATTCGGCGACCGTTTTGCGGAGTTCGATGAGCATCGGCACCAGGTAGCCCACCAGCACCGCAAACGCGATTGCCACTACGACAGCCGCGATCTCGACAATCATCTTTCCCTCCAGGCTAGAGGCGCGGGGACAGAGGCTACGAGTCGTGCAAGGTGATTATGAATGGTGAATGTGGAATGAGGAATTGCTTCGCAACTGCAAATCGGATAACTCCTCATTCAGAATTCCTCATTCGTCATTGTCGTTGATGGCCTTGTGTCCCTTGTCACCTGCCCATTTACCGAATAATCGGCCGTTTCGCCCGCCAATTCGTGACCTGTTCATAGGCATGGGCCGCCCGGATGACCATATCTTCCTCGAACGGCCGTCCGATGATCTGTAAACCGATCGGCAGCCCGGCCGTGCTGAATCCGCACGGCAGCGAGATGGCCGGCACACCGGCCAAGTTGACCGAGATCGTGTAAATGTCCGAGAGGTACATCTGCAGGGGATCGTCGACCTTTTCACCGAGCTTGAACGCCGGCGTCGGCGTGACCGGTGTGACGATGAGGTCCACTTCTTTGAACGCCGCGTCGAAATCCCGGCGGATGAGCGTCCGCACGGCCTGCGCTTTGCTATAATAGGCCTCATAGTACCCCGCACTGAGGGCATAGGTTCCGAGCATGATCCGCCGCTTCACCTCCGGTCCGAAGCCTTCCTGCCTCGTCTTCATGTACAGTTCGAGCAGGTCCTTCGTCTGTTTGGACCGCAGGCCGTATTTCACGCCGTCGTAGCGCGCGAGGTTGGAGCTGGCCTCCGCCGTCGCAATCACATAGTAGGTCGCGATCGCGGCGTCCGTCGTCGGCAGCTTGATCTCCTTGATCTCGCTGCCCAGCTTCTTCAATTCTCCGATCGCGTCCTTCACCGCCCGGTCCACTTCCGGATCGAGCCCCTCCGCAAAATATTCGACCGGCACACCGATGCGGACCTTGCGCAGATCCCTGCGCTTCAAGACCTTGAGATAGTCCGGCACGGGCACGGCGGCGGACGTCGAGTCGCGCGGATCATGGCCAGCGATGATCCCGAGGAGTATCGCGGCGTCGGCGACGCATTTCGTGATCGGACCGATCTGGTCGAGCGACGAGGCGAACGCCACGAGCCCGTATCGGGACACCCGGCCGTAAGTCGGCTTCAACCCGACGACGCCGCAGAAGGCGGCGGGTTGGCGAATCGACCCCCCGGTGTCGGACCCCAAGGCGGCCACGCATTCGTCCGCCGCCACCGCAGCCGCCGACCCGCCGCTGGACCCGCCGGGGACATATTGGAGATTCCAGGGATTGCGGCTCGGCCCGAACGCCGAGTTCTCGGTCGAGGAGCCCATCGCGAACTCATCGAGGTTGGTCTTTCCGAGCAGGAGATACCCCTGTTCCCGAAGCTTGGCGATCACGGTCGCGTCGTACGGCGGCGCGAAGTTGCCCAGGATGCGGGATGCGCAGGTGGTCAACACGCCTTCCGTGCAGATGTTGTCCTTGATCGCCAGCGGCATGGCCATGAGCGGCAGCGTACGCCTCCACCCTTTGAGTTTCTCGTCCAAGGCTTCGGCTTGGGCTGCGGCTGCGTCCTTCGTCTGCGTGATGTAAGCCTTGACCTTCGGTTCGACCTGATTGATGCGCAGAGAATACGCGCGCACGATCTCGCGCGCGTTCACTTCTCCGGCGGTAAACTTCCGCTGCAGGTCCTGGAGCGTCAGCTTATGAAGAGACATGGCATCTCGGAGTAAAAGGGCGCGGGGCGAGGGGCACGGGGCAAGAGGCAAAAAGCTCCCGCCCTCTCGCTCCTAACTTCTCGCTGTTAGCCTTTGTTGATAATGCGATTCTTCTCATCGACCTTGATGATTTTGGGGGTGTGTCGCTTGATCTCTTCCTCGGCATAGTACTCGTAGCAAAAGATGATGATCTGGTCACCGACGGCCCCTTTGCGGGCCGTCGGGCCGTTCAGCACGATCTCACCGCTGCCTCGCCTGCCGGCCATCGCGTAGGTCATGAACCGTTCGCCGTTGTTCAAGTTGGAGATCACAACCGCTTCGTAAGGCAGGATGCCGGCGGCGTCCAGGAGATCTTCGTCCACCGTCAGGCTGCCTTCGTACTCGAGACAGGCGTCGGTGACGGTCGCGCGATGAATTTTGGCCCGCAACATTTGCCTGAACATGTTCTACCCCGCGATCCGCGATGCGTCTTTCGTGACGAGTGGAGCGCGCCCGCTTCTTTGTCTCTCCCTACCCATCACGCGTCAGGCATCACGCCTGACGTTCTTCGATGATCTTCGGCACCACAAAACACCCGTCCGCCTGCTCCGGCGCGTTGGCGAGCGCCCGATCCACGGGAAGCGA
>JBBIOW010000096.1:0-11075 GCA_037443165.1 Nitrospiraceae bacterium
TGCGCAGCCTTGTGCCGTTTGATGGTCGCCCAGTGACTATGGCCGCCCATAAGACCCTCCTCTGGACCAGGAACCCCGACGAAGCGGTCCAGGTACTCCATGATTTTCCGTGTGATCGAGTGAGGTAGAGCTAACACAGACGCAACCGGGGTGTCAACGCTGGGGAGGTGAGTGCAGGATCACTCGGTGCACGCGATGATCGGGACAACGGACGGGAACAGGACGGCCAGCAAGTGGAGCGGCGAACCCGGTTGAATCAGCATGTTCGCCTGGCCATACGTACGGCATCCACGATGCTCCAGAGCGCGAGCAGCAACAAGCAACCGGTAAGGACCAGGAGCAGGCCGAGGTTGGAGGGAACTTCGTCGGCCTGCAGCGACCGCTCGAAGCGATCCACGTCAACCGAACTGAGCAAAGCGCCGACCAGCAGGAGGGCACCGAAGAAAAACGCGGCGCCTTTGGCCCACTGCCCGTTATAGAACTGGCCGAAACCCGGGAATAACGCCGAGAGGAAGGCCGCGATAGCGGGGTTGACGTTCGGCTTCGGCGAACGTTCTGCTTGCATTGCCCGAGTGCGCCTCCGCCGGAGGAAGGATCACTCCGAGTAGATCAACAATTGCAGTCCGATCAGCAAGATCAAGCCGGCCCAGGTCAGTTCCCACGACGACCGATCCGTCGCCCGGGCGACACTCCCACCATCCTGCACTCTCTGCCAACCGGAGATGAGCTTGGAGGAACCGGCGGTGATCGCCAGTATTCCCATGATCGCGTGATGGACGGCGATCTTGTGGGCAGACGGGTGCGCACCGTGCTCATGCCCGAACAGCATCAGTCCACCGACGACGGCCAACGCGGGCAGCGGCACCATCCAAGCGCCATGCGCGATCCGGCCGAGCCGCCGCAACAGCTCGATCGCCCCCACGCTCAGGAGCAGCAGGCCGTAGGTCTTGTGCTGAACGATTTCTCCGTCATCGCCGAAGAAGGTTTGGGTGAAACTGAGCGTCCCCACCGGCCAGGCTTCGTGATCGCTCCAGATCAGGAGGAAACCTCCCGCCGCGGACATCGCAGCCGGCAACAGGAATCGAGTCCAGGTGAGCCTCGTGAAGGCTAACGCCTCTCGCAGTTCGCTGACTCCGATCAGAATCACGAAGACGCCGGCCGCATGATGATTGAACTCGGAGTAGGCCTTTCCCTCCGGCGAACCTTCCCATTTCGGAGCGCCCGGTGCCGGTGTTCCACCATGGCCGTGCTCGTGGGCGTTCAGCGCGCCGCGAACACTCTCGTGCGACGAATCGCCGCGTTGGGAGAAGGCCGGAGCGGTGAAGACGCTGCACAATGAAATGACCAAGAAAAAAGCCCATCCGAATGACCGGATGAGCCCCTTTTCTACCTTGCGTCTCGCGCCCCGTGCCACGCGCCTAAGCCCTACATGAACTTCATGAATTTCTCTTTCGCTTCGTCCATGACTTGCGCCGTGATCGTCGAGGCGCCCTGCTCCTTCGCCAGCCGTTCGATCTCTCGCTTGGCCATCGGCCGGATGAAGTCCGGGATGTTTTCCAGTCGTTTTGCGGCCTCGGGGGTCCATGAGATGCCGCTGGAATCGCTCTTGGAATCGTCCATCACCTGGAGCGTGATAGTCCTGTACCCGTGTTTCCGCGCATAGGCCTCGATGCTGCTCTGGACCATTGGGCGCACGAACGATGGGAGGCGTTCCAATTTTTCCTTGGCGTCCGGGGTCCACGTGAACTCGGAGGTCGCCGAACCGGGCCCAGCCTGGCTTCCCGACGAAGCGAGCCCCATCTGAGTCACCATCGCCGAAAACGGACACCCGCCCGATTTGGTCTCTGCCTTCCCATGGCTGGTAGGGCTTGTCGTCCCGACGCCGGCCGACGCCCCGGCCGGTTGCCTGCCTTGGATCTTTTCGTTGAGATAGGCTGCCATCTGTCCTGCGCCGGCCAGGGCTTCTTCTTTCAGCGTACCCCGGGTCATCTCAAACGGCTCCGCCGGCGCCGCTCTGCCGCCTAACTTCACACCCAGCGAGCTCACCATCTGCGTTTCGCCGGGGTTGGTCACCATGGAAAACTTGGCCCCGCAGGAGGGGCACCCAAAGAACACGCCCAGCGAACCCTCGGCCGGCTGTTCCACCTTCTCGAAGTTCATGTAGGTTTCGCAGTTCAAGCAGACGAATTTCATATTCCAACTCCCGGGTGATAGGCACGGGGCTGTGGGCATGGGACAAGACTGCATTCCACCTTCTTGCCTACAGCCTATCGCCTATCGCCTCTAAGCCCGTTGTCAAAGCTTCTCCGCCAACACCTTCTTGTACTCCACGAGGGTCACGACGCGTTCCGCAATTTCCCGGTATCGCTGAATCGTCGGATAATTCTCGTCCAGCAACGGCACGCCTTTGTCGAAAGTCGCGGCCAGCGTCCGATCGAAGGGGATCCGTCCGAGGAGCGGCACATCCAGCGCCTCGCACATCGCCTCCGTGTTGCCTTCGAAGAGCTCGTGTTCGGCTCCGCAGGAGGGACAGCGGTACCGGCTCATGTTCTCCACCATCCCGAGCACCCGGATGCCCATGTCGCGCGCGTAGGTTACCGACTTCTGCACGACATCGGACGCGACTTCGGAAGGAGTCGTGACGACGATCGCGCCAGCGAGGTCGGGAATAAACCCGGCAATCACGGGCGGCTTGTCGGCGGCGGCTCCCGGAGGCAGGTCGGTCAGGAGATAATCCAGTTCGCCCCACACGACGTCCGCAAGGAACTCCCGGATGACGTTCATTTCCATCACGCCCAGCCAAACCGGGCTCAAATCCATCGGGCCCTTCCACCGGACCGGCGACGCATCGCCGAGGAAGAAATCCATCGACGCCACCTTGACTCCCAGCGGGCCGACGGGAGGGACCGCGCCCTCAGGCGTGATCGTGAGCGACTGCCCATGCAGGCCGAGCATCCGCGGCACGCACGGGCCGTTGAGGTCCACGTCCAATAGCCCGACCCGGCACCCCAGGCGCGCCAGTGCCAGGGCCAAGTTGACCGTCGTCATGCTCTTGCCGACCCCGCCCTTGCCGCTCATCACGACGATTTTGTGTTTGATGCTGGCCATGCGGGCCTGCACCTGCTTCATCTGTTCGGTGATTTGTTGGACCACCTTCGCGTCGTCGGTGTATTGGAGTTTCCCGAGAATGGCTTTCAGGTCTTTTTCCTGCGCCTGCGGCATATCTCGTTTCCTTTTTGTCTGCATTAGGGACAGCCGCGTGAAGAATCTAACGGTAGCATAGGGATTTTCAGAGAGTCAAACCACCCGCCCATAACAAAGAGCTGAGAGCAAGCAACAGGAGAAAGCCGACGAGGAACAAAGCCGGTCACCCGTCTTGAGTCATAGCGCGCATTATTCATGAACGCTTCTGCTGCAAACGCGGATACACTGTTCCGACGGGCATGCTCGCCACTCAGTCGGTTAACATACTGTCGGAAGTATGCCTCCCTCTTTCGTGGCTGCGCTTGCCCGCGCTCGCCACACGTCTGCGCGTTTTCGCGATGAACCGTCATGAATAATGCGGGGCAGCGCACCGTTGGTGCCGTTCGCTTCCTTCTAGATCGAATACTGGAACGTCGGCTTCGAGCCGATCGCGTGCGCCAGCACGCCGCGACGTTTGAGTTCTTCGATAATGCGCCGGGCCGCCCCGTCGAAATCCTGGGGGCCGCTGAAGTGAAGGTCGGTGTAGGCCGGAGGCTCCTCCTCGGTCTTGCTCATATGGACGGCGATCACGGGAGCCGGATGCACCAGGGTCCTGATGGCTTGCGCCGCGTCTCGATAGGCGGCGCCGAAAGGATTCGTGGTGGAGACGACGATCAGGCCCGTATCGATCAGCAGCCGAGCGACTTCGCCGTACCGCCGGGCCATCTCGGTGGTAGCGGCTTTGTCCGATTCCGCCAGATCGGCATCCAGGCCTCGCCGCAGGTTCTCGCCGTCCAGCAGATACGCATGCCGCCCTTCCGCCACTAAGAGCGCCTCCAGTTTGCGAGCCAGGAAAGACTTCCCTGTCTGGCGTCCGCCGGTCAACAGAACGATGGCCGCACGGTGTCCATACTGCTGGGCCCGGTCCTCCGCGCTCACCTCGCCTTTCACCCAGGCGAAATCGCGCTGGCGGGCTTCTTCCCGCAGAAATTCCTGTTCGTCGTGAACCAGCTCGGTGATGATGCCGCCGCCGGAGATGTCGTATTGATCGACAAGCACAAAGCGACCGGTGGCCTCGAAGGATGCGGACAGATCGAAGGCGATGGGCCACTTGGTTCGCAGCGTCAAATCGGCGACCTGGTTCTTCTCGACGGCGCGGCAGCCCTGCCGTTGATCGAGGTCCTGCGTGTCGATGATGCGATGGATGGCCGCCACCTCGCAATCCACTTCGCGCGTGGCCAGGCGGAGCTGGTACTTCCGCCCGCGCTCGAGCGGCCGCCGTCCTAACCAGAACACGTTGGCCCGAAACGCGGAGGAGACCAATGGGATATCGTTCTGGGTCGAGGCGATTTCGCCGCGCTCGATAAAAATCTGTTCGTCCAGCGTGATCCCCACTGACTGGCCGGCCTGCGCTTCGGTCGGGGGCAGCTCAATGTTGAAGGCCTCGATCGTCTTGACGTTGGCAGCCTTGTTGGACGGAGAAAAGACCAGCCGGTCTCCCACCTTCAGCCGTCCGGCGGTGATGCGGCCGGCGATGATCCGCCGGGCATCGAATTTATAAACATCCTGCACAGGGAACCGCAGCGGCTGTTCGGCGCGCGCGGTTTCCTTCTTGAAGAAGCCCAGCGTTTCGAGCACGGTGTATCCCTGATACCAGGGCATGTGCCCGCTGCGCGTGACGATGTTGTCGCCCAGCTTCGCGCTGACGGGAATCACCTGCTGCGGGACGACCTTGAACCGCCCGAGGTAGTCCCGGTACTCCTTCTCTATCCCATCGAAGACGTCGCGGCGATAGCCGACCAGGTCCATTTTATTGACGACCACGGCGACTTGCCTGACTCCTAACAGTGAGAGCAAGTAGCCGTGTTTTTGGGATTGCTCTTTCACCCCTTCGAAGGCATCGATCAACAGCAATGCGGCTTCGGCGCGGGCAGCGCCCGAAATCATGTTCTTGAGGAATTCTTTGTGCCCCGGAGCATCGATAATGATGTACTGCCGGCCGTTCCAGTTGAAAAAGGTGCGAGCCGTGTCGATCGTGATGCCTTGCTCCTGCTCCTCCAGAAACGCGTCGAAGAGGAAAGCGTATTCGAATTCCTTGCCCTGCTGGCGGCAGATGGACTGGACCTTCTCCAGCTTGCCCTCCGGCAGCGAGCCTGTGTCGGCGTAGAGCCGGCCCAGCAAAGTGGACTTGCCGTGATCCACATGCCCGACGATCACGATCTGCATGGTTTCGTTGGGCTTGGTGATAGTCGCCGCTTGCGCCTTGGTCGTCATGGCTCTACAGACTCACGATCTCTCACCCAACGGGACTCGCCGTTCCCGCTTTTCGCGCCGGGACCCATTGCATCCGGAAGCAATGGGTGCCCGCCGGCCGCTCGCCACATCGTTTGCTTCACATATACCCTTCTTTGCGCAGCAGCTCCATCCCGCGCCCCTCGTCCTGCGCGCGGCCGGCGCGCTCAGCGACCGTCGTGTGCCGCAATTCCTCGATGATGTCGTCGACGGACTTGGCGGTGGATTTAATCGGGAACGTGCAAGGGGCACAGCCCAGACTGCGGTACCGCGTTCCCTCACCCCGGTCGAGATAGAGATCGATGAACGGGATGTTCTCGAGCTTGATGTATTCCCAGATGTTGATCTCGGTCCAATCCAGCAACGGGTGGATGCGGACGTGCGTCCCCGGCGGGAACGAGGTCTTGAACTGGTCCCACAGCTCGGGCGGCTGATCCCGGAAATCCCAATCACCGTGCTTGTCGCGCGGCGAGAAATATCGCTCTTTGGCTCTCGTGCCCTCCTCGTCCGCGCGCACACCCAGGATGATGCCGGTATAGCCCTTCTCTTCGATGAGCTGCTTCAGCGCGTTGGTCTTGAGAGCCGTGCAGCAGGTGACCCGGCCCATCGTGTGGTTCATGTCGGCGGCCAGGGCTTCTTTGTTTTGACCGATCACCAGATTCAACCGCCATTCGCGGGCCAGCCGGTCACGGTACTCGATCATGGCCGGAATCTTGTAGCTGGTGTCCACGTGAATGAGCGGGAACGGCACGTGCCCGAAGAAGGCCTTGCGCACGAGCCACAGCAGCACAGTGGAATCTTTGCCGATGGACCAGAGCATGGCCAGGTTGTCGAAGTGCTTGTAGGCCTCGCGCAGGATGTACACACTCTGGTCTTCCAACTGCCGGAGATGGTTCACAAGCGGGGTCCTCTCTTCCCTTCAGGCATGAACCGGTTCCTTCGCCGTGGCCAGCTCGGTCAATTTCCGCGCCGCCGCGCCCGACTCGATGGCCCGCTGAGCCGTCGGCAGGCAGGAGGAAATCGACGGGCCTTTGCCTGCCGCGTACAGCAACATGGCGGCATTGAGCGCCACCCAATCACGCGGCCCGCCGCGCACCTCGTTCCGCACGATCCGTGCAAGCAACTCCGCTTCCTTGTCCCGCTGCTCCGCCGGGAAGCCCGCCATCTCACGGAAGGAAGCCGACGGCAGTCCGATGTCCTTCGGCTGGAGCGACAAGGGCATGATGCGTTCATCCCGTAATTCCAGCAGTCTGGTCACCGAGGCGAGCGAGAGTTCCGGATCACCTTCCACGCCACGGATCACCAGCGCACGCCGGGCACCCAACATGCGGAGCGCCTCCGCTGTCTTGTCGAAGTAAGGCGGATGCGTCAGCCCGATGACCTGGGAGGAGGCGCGGGCCGGATTCAGCATGCGGGCGACAGGATGGAACAAATTCCGCAGTCCCAATTCAGTCCTGAGATCGAGGAATCGAGCGATAGGCGGGTGGTAGAGCGCAATATCCAGATACGCAAACCCCTTCGTCACGAGTTCGTCCGCCGCCTGTTTCGGCTTGAGTTCGGTCGGGATTCCCATCACCTTCAAGACAGCAGCCGTCCCGGGCCGTTGCGGAATTCCTTCATGACCGTGCATGAGCACGACCGCGTCTGCGGCGGCCGCCACTACCGCCGCTCCAATAGACGCGTGAAAGGTGTCTTGCTTGCCGGCATAGGTCGGGAAATCGACGAGCGCCAGGCCTTCAGGCACGGGCAACGGCGCAACATACTGGCGGGCCGCCGCGGTGAAGGAGGCCAGTTCGGTGACGGACTCCGTCTTCATGCGCATGGCGACGAGGAAGGCGCCGACCTGGATCGGCGTGGCCTGACCCTCGATCAGGCACTTCATGGCCTGCTTGGCTTCCTCCCAGGTCAAGTCCTTGGAAGTCTTCTGCCCTTTGGCGACCTTGGCGATGAACTGTTGCATACGACCCGAGACGCGTCACGCGCTCAGAAGGTTATCACCTGATCGGCCGTTGCCACTTCTTCCTTCCAGAAGGCATCCGCTGCCTGGACCTCGTCCAGTTCAGGGATCAACTTCTCGACCGTAATTTCGAGCAATTCCAAGGAATCGCGACACACGGAAAATTTCGCGTCGCCTCTTTCTTTGATCTCGCGCAAGATCGCGGGCAAGTCATGCTTGCCGCGAGACCGCAGGACCTCCCGCATATGGGCGTCCCGGCCCTTGTAAGCTTCGGAGAAGACCATGTCTTTGACTTTGTCCTGCGTCAGCCGCAAGGCCGCTTCGTCCCGAAAGAACACGCTCACCCTGGTGCCAGCGATGGTGGCGATACGGGCGAGTTCGCAGACCTGAAGCAGATTGTTATAGGAACCGCGAGTCACGATCACAGCCAGTTTCTTCACAGCAGCCACCCCTCCACCTCACGTCTCAGCGCGTGTCGCTGAGCAAAACAAGGAGGCTAGAGGCGATGACGCTGCGCGACCCGACCGGGCTGCCTCTAGCCTCTATTCGCGAGCTGTTTACTTATGCAAGCCGCACTCGGTCTTGGCGAAATTCCTCCATCGCCCGGCGCGCGGATCTTCCCCCGGCTGGATCGGCGCCGTGCAATGCGTACAGCCGATGCTGGGATAGTTCTGATCATGGAGCCGGTTGTACGGCACTTCGTAAATCTTGATATACGTCCACACGTCCTCGGCTGTCCATTTCGCCAGCGGGTTGATCTTGACGAGTTGGAATTTACGGTCCCATTCGATCAACCCGGCGTTCGCCCTGGTCGGCGCCTGGTCGCGTCTGATACCTGTAATCCAGGCGTCGAAGCCTTTCAAAACCCGCGTCAGCGGCTCGACCTTCCGCAGTTCGCAGCAGCGGTCCGGCTGGCGCGCCCAGAGGGCGTCGCCGTATTGCGCAGCCTGCTCTGCCGGGGTCAGGAGCGACGTGACCCGCAACACCAGTTCGGGTCGCAGGCCGTACTTTTCGACGATGCGATCCCTAACGCCGTAGGTCTCGGCGAACAAGAACTCCGTATCGAGATAAAACAGCGGAACCTGCGGATTGATCCGCTGGATCATGTCCACCAGCACGACATCTTCGGCGCCGAAACTGCAGGCGAGCACAATCTTGGGCATGTAGCGCTCGATCGCATAGGCCAGCACGTCCTGCGGCTGTCTCGTCTCGAAGGACTCGCTCAGTCGCTTCAGTTCTACTTCTATCGGCGCGCTGGTCGTCTCACTGTTTCGAGACACTGGGATTTGCCTCTCAGTCAAGGTCATAGGCGACTGGCGATAGGCTCTGGGAAAGAAGCCCTGAGTTGTTCAAGCCTCAGCTCTCGACTTTCTCCACCACAACGCGATAATGGGCGGCGTCCGGCTGCAGCGGCTCCTGAGCCAGAATTTTGTGACCGTCGTTCCGGAGGCTCAGAGGCACGTTCTTGATCGGCTCTCCGGCGTCGAGCCAGACCTCGAGGCGCTCGCCCGCCTCCATCATCTCGAGTTTGAGCTTCGTCTTGACATAGTTGAGCGGGCAGGCCACGCCGCGCAAATCGAAGACCGGTGCGTCGGTGGCTGAACCGTTTGCGTGAGCGGATGCCTGCTCCGCCGGCTGCGCCGACGACGATAGAGACTGCGGCTGTTCGGCGCCGTCGCCATTCTCCGCGCCGGCCAATTTCAGGTCTTTGCCGATTTGCTCGGTCGCGGCTCGGCAGGCATCGACGAATCCCTTCGCGAACGCAAGCTTGCCGAGCGCGAATTCCGCCGTGGTGGCTTTCGGTCCCAAGTCGCCGATCCGGGACGCAAGGTTCCGGTACGCGGGCAGCACGCCCTTAGGCGGCAGCCGCTGCTCGAATTCCGCAAACGTCTCGGCGTCGGTCGCCGGATCAACGCCCTCGGTGACCAACAAGGCTTTGACCGCCGCGAGGACCGCGCGATAGGCCTTGTTGACGGTGACCGCATATTGGTGCTTATCAGCCAACAGCCTGGCCTGATACAGTTCCTGTTCGGCTTCCAGCATGCGATTGTCGATCATCTCGAGGGCCCCTCCGGCGCATTCACCCGGTCCGAGGTCCTCCAACACGAACTCCTCTTCGCCCTCCCAATCGTAATAATAGGTCGGATCCTCTTCGAACGAGGGAACGATCGTATAGGGAATCAATTCATCCTTGAGTTTCGCCTTGCCGACACGCGCGATAAACGCAGGTAGCCCTTCTCCCGGTTGACGGTCGCGCCGATAGACGGCGATCAGGTGAGAGACCGCAGCCGGGACGTTCTTCGCTGGCAACTTGACGGTCATCTGCCCGATCTTGGCCGTGCCATTCACCTGCCCGCCGAGGTGAAGTTCGTAGTGCGGGGCCACGTGCTCGCCGATGCGCTTGCCCACTCCGTGCAACCCGATCGTGGCGATGTGATGTTGCGCGCAGGAATTGTGGCATCCGCTGATCTTGACGCTGACACCCTTCAAGTCATCGGGGACGCGGCCGGGCGGAAAGATTTCCGCCATGGCCCTGGCCAGTCCTTTCGAAGAGGTGATACCCAGGCCGCACGTGTCCGTACCTGGGCAGGCGACGATGTCTTCCACCGAGTCAGCTCCTGGATCAGCCAATCCATGGGCGGCCAGGTCTTCGTAGAACTCACGCAGTCGCGCCTCGGGCACCCACCGGATAATCATATTCTGATTGACGGTGGTCCGGATGTTGCTGTTCGAATAAGCCTCGGCCAGGTCAGCCAAGGCGTACATCTGCGGTGTGGTGAGGTCGCCCATCGGGAGCTTGATCAGCGCGGCGACATAACCAGGTTGTCTCTGCTTGATCGCGTTGGTCCGTCTCCACATCTCAAAGGCGGTCTCTCCGAGAGACCCGCTGTCGTTGCCGGACCCGTTGGCCCGGGTCGGCATGATAAGAGGGACCGGGTCGTCCTGATGCGACAGCAGCTTGATTGGCTCATGGACAGGACGGTTATAGCCCATCGCGGTGTAGGTCTCCTCCCATCGCCGCTTGAACTCCTCGAAACCGAGTTTGTCGATGACAAATTTCATCCGGGCCTTGTGCCGGTTCTTGCGGTTGCCGATGGTGTCGAAGACCTTGAAGACGTCCCCGGGCGGCTGCGCGGTCTGGAGCTCGTCCCGGTGGAACAGCACATTGTCCCTGAGGAATTTCAAGCAGGCCCCTGCGGTCTCCTGTTCGTTGGCGACGAAATAGCGCTCGGGGATCGCAGATGGGAGCGTGGTCATATTGTGGAGTGCGTCCACCTTCTTGAACGGCACGTGACAGATGAGCCACGAGGAGGTGCCGATGTAGAGGTGAGCCTCATAATCCCTGACGGCGCCGGAGCCTATTGCCGCGGACTGAAGATCGGGCGTGCCCATGACGACCTTGACGTGAGCGGGCAGGCCGAGTTCTCGGGCTGCCTCGGGCTTGATCGGGCCGAGGATATCCACGGCCCGCTTGAGCTCGGGGAGTTTTTCGGCGTCTATGGTAGAAAGCCTGACGAGGTCTTCATCGTAGACCACCCGCGAAAGATCCCTGTTGTCCGTCACCCAGTGGAGCGCGATCGAGTCGTAGGAGGCGGCATACCTGCCGGTCAAGCGGAGGTTGATATAGTCTTTGGGCTCGAGG
>JBBIOW010000097.1:0-10865 GCA_037443165.1 Nitrospiraceae bacterium
CGGTTTTAACGGAGGGAGCGCGCTCGGCGCGAACGGCGTGGCGGTGTCGGCCTTTCTGGCCACCCACGCGTCGGCGGCCACCGCGGCGGTGGTGTGGTGCGTGGTCGAGTGGGTCCACCGCGGCAAGCCGACGGTGCTCGGGGTGGCCAGCGGCGCGGTGGCGGGCCTGGCCACGGTGACGCCCGCATCGGGCTTCGTCGGGCCGTTGCCAGCCATGGTGATCGGCTTGTTAATGGGCGATTCGGCTATGATGACTGGCTCTTTGTGGTGGGAATTCACGGGATTGGAGGGATTATCGGAATCCTGGCCACCGGTTTGTTCGCCAGCAAGGCGATCAATGCCGGAGGGGCCGACGGGCTCTTCTATGGAAACCCGGCCCAATTCGGGGTGCAATTGCTGACCGCCGTGGTCGTGACGGTGTTTTCGGCGGTCGGGAGCTACGTCCTTCTCAAGATCGTGGATGGCATGACGGGGTTGCGCATCTCGTCCGAGGAAGAGGCCACCGGACTCGATTTGAGTCAGCACAACGAGCGCGCCTACTCATAGGAGACGCTGCCATGAAGTTGATCGAAGCGATCATCAAGCCCTTTAAACTGGACGAAGTGAAGGATGCCCTCCTCGAGATCGGCATTCAGGGGATGACGGTGACCGAGGTCAAGGGATTCGGGCGGCAGAAGGGCCACAAGGAGACATACCGCGGCACGGAGTACACGATCGAGTTCGTGCCCAAAGTGAAGATCGAAGTCGCGGTGACGGACAGCCAGGTGCCCCGCGTGATCGAAACGATCACCCGGACGGCCAAGACCGGCAGCATCGGCGACGGCAAGATTTTCGTGCGGGACCTCAGCGCGGCGGTCCGTATCCGGACCGGAGAAACGGGGGAGAGCGCATTGTGATGTGTGCGACCGGCGGCGACTCATCCATCGGCGCCTTGCGCGACGGCGAGGTCGGGATCGTCGGGACGATGTTGGCCGAGCAGCGTCGCGCGATCCATCAGCGGTTGGAAGACGGCGCATCCGGCGCCGAGGTGGTCTCGGCGATCACCGATCTAGTGGACGGCCTCATCGCCGGCCGGTACCGGAACGCGATACGCAAAGGCGGCGACGACGTTGTCCTGGCCGGTTCCCAACACTGCTGTCTGGTCGCGCTGGGCGGGTACGGCCGCCGCGAGTTGGCGCCCCATTCCGACATCGATCTCATGTTCCTGTTCAGGCCGGAAGCCGACCGGCTGGTGCCGGAGTTGGTTCGCCGGGTGCTCCACCCGCTCTGGGACATCGGCTTTCAAGTAGGCCACAGCGTGCGGACGATCCAGGATTGCATCGAACTGGCCACCGCCGATCTGACGATTCGGACCTCCATGATGGAAGCGCGGTTCCTGGCCGGCAGCCCCGAGTTGTTCCAGGAGTTCCACGGGAAGTATCTGCGTAAGGTGGTCTCCAAAGGCACGGACAGATATCTGGAGCACAAGCTCGCCGAACGGCGCCGCGAGTATGAGAAATTCGGCGAAACGGTGTATCTGCTGGAGCCCAACGTCAAGAAGAGCAAAGGCGGGTTGCGGGACCTCCACATGCTGCAATGGGCGGGGATGGCCCGCTATCAAGCGCCGACGATCCGCGAGTTGTCCGACCGCGGCCTCATCTCCAGGCAGGACTACATGGCATTGTGCGACGCCCGCGAGTTTCTCTGGCGCGTGCGGGCGTTCATGCACTTTCGCGCCGGGATGGCGCAGGAAATCCTGACGTTCGACGAGCAGATGTGGCTGGCCGAAAAGTTCGGCTTCCGCGACAGGCCGAACCTGCTGGCCGTCGAGCAGTTCATGCAACTGTACTACCGGCATACGATGGGGCTGCACGAGCGGTGCATGCGGTTTGTGGACCGCTGCCGCAGCGTGCCGTTCCGGCAGCGGCTGGCCGGGCTCCTGCCGTTGCCCCGCTTGGAGGAGGATTTTGTCGTGATCGGCGACGCGCTCAGCGTCCCGGCCGCGCGGCGGTCCCGCGTGTTGGACAGCCCGGCGCTGCTGCTCAGGCTCTTCGACCTGGCGCGGGAGCGGCGGCTGGCGATCGAGCCGTCCTTGCTGGAGGACATCCACTGGCACGTCGAGCACCTGTCGGGCGAGGCGTTTCGCACGCCGGACGTCAGCCGGAGCTTGTTGCGAATTCTGTCCGGTCCCGGGGCGGCGCAGACACTGCAGGCCATGCATCGGGCGTATTTGCTGGAGAAGCTGATTCCCGCTTTCGCGACGGTGCGCGGCCTGATGCAGTTCAACCAGTATCACAAGTACACGGTGGACGAGCACAGCCTGTTGGCTGTGGCGAAGGCGGAAGCGTTGACGTCGGATCAGGGGATGCTGGGAGAAGTCTACCGGCAGATCAAGCGCAAGGACATTCTGCATCTGGCCGTGCTGCTCCATGATTTGGGCAAGGGGCAGGAGGAGGACCATAGTGAAGTGGGCCGCGCGATCGCGGAGGATGTGGCGGCGCTGCTCGGCTTCGATGAACAGGAAACGCGCACGCTGGTCTTCCTGGTGCACCGGCATCTGCTGATGGCCCACACGGCGTTCCGGCGCGACCCCTATGACGAAAAGGTGCTGCTGCCGTTCGCCCGCGAAGTGGGGACGCCCGAGGTGCTCAAGAAACTGCTGGTGCTGACGGCGGCCGACATCGCGGCGGTGGGGCCGGGCGTGTTGACGAAGTGGAAGGAATCGTTGTTGGTTGAGCTGTATCTACGGACGATGCCGGAAGTGTCGGGCGAACGGGGGACCACGGATGGGCCTGAGAGGTGGAAGCGGGTGGTGAGCGACGTGGCGCAACAGGCGCCGCTCGCGGGATTGGACGCGGCGGCTCCCGACTGGATCGAGGCGCAACTGCGCCAATTTCCTCTGCGGTATGCCTATGGAACGCCGCCGAATCGTATTGCGGCCCATCTGGCGGCGATCAGCCGGCTGAAAGAAGGGCAAGCGCTGGTGGAGGCGGAATTCAATCCGTCGCTCGGGACCTGCGAATATGCGGTGGTGACGTTCAACGATCTGATTCCCGGGATCTTTTCCAAGATCGCCGGAGTCATGGCGGCCAGCGGGCTAGAGATTCTCGACGCGCAGATTCTCACCCGCCACGATGGCGTCGTCGTCGACACGTTCCAGGTTGCCGATCCGGATTACAACGGCACGCCGCCCGCCGAGCGGCTTCAGGCGATCAGCCGCACGATCGTGGCGGCCTTGAAAGGCGAGGTGCGGATCGATGAGTTGATGCGGCGCAGCACCAGGATCTCCGCGAGCCGGCCGTTTCCGTCGAACCGGCAGTCGACCGAAGTGCGGCTCGACAACGAGACGTCCGACCGGTTCACGATCATCGACGTGTTCGCCGACGACCGCCAGGGCTTATTGTACGTCATCACCAACGCGATCTTCCGGCTCAACCTGTCGGTGCACGCGGCCCGTATCTCCACCCGGCTCGATCAGGTCGCCGACGTCTTCTATGTGACGGACCTGCAGGGCCGGAAAATTGTGGACCACAGGCAGTTGGAGACCATCCGCGCCGCGGTGGAAGCGGAGATCGAAGCGTTTTTGGGCAGGAAAGTCGCACAGACCATAGACGGGGAACAGGGGTAAAGGCGGTGGGGAAACCAATCCGAAAGGAGGAGAGGGAGATGACGGTGCGGGAGGCCTTAGAGTTTGCGAAAAAAAATAAAGTGCTGGTGGTGGATCTGAAATTTTGCGACCTGTTGGGGACCTGGCAGCACTTCTCGATTCCGGTCGAGGAGTTGAACGAAGGCCTGTTCAAGGACGGGTCGGGATTCGACGGCTCATCGATCCGGGGCTGGAAGGCGATCCAGAACAGCGACATGTTGGCGATTCCCGATCCGGCCTCGGCCTGTCTTGACCCGTTTGCGGCCGTGCCGACCTTGAGCCTGATCTGCAATGTCGTCGACCCGATCACGCGCGAGAACTACGATCGCGACCCGCGGTTCATCGCGCAAAAGGCGGAGAAGTATCTCCAGAGCACGAAGATCGGCGACACGTCGTACTGGGGACCGGAAGCCGAGTTCTTCATCTTCGACCACGCCCGCTACGATCAGAACAGCCACTGCGGGTACTATTTCATCGATTCCGACGAAGGCATCTGGAACGCGGGCAAAGAAGGCGTCAATCTCGGCTCGAAGCCCAGACATAAGGAAGGCTACTTTCCCGTGGCGCCGACTGACACGCAACAGGACATCCGCAGCGAAATGATTCTGGAGATGCAGAAAGTCGGCATGCTCGTGGAAAAGCATCACCATGAAGTCGCCACGGCCGGCCAAGCGGAGATCGATATCCGCTTCGATACGCTGGTCAGCATGGCCGACAAAATGATGATGTACAAGTACATCGTGAAGAACGTGGCGCGTCGCCACAACAAGACTGTCACCTTCATGCCGAAGCCCATCTTCGGCGACAACGGGTCGGGCATGCACACGCACCAGAGCATCTGGAAGGACGGCAAGCCACTGTTCGCGGGTAAGGAGTACGCCGGAATCTCCCAGACGTGTCTGTATTACATCGGCGGCATTTTGAAGCATGCAAAAGCGCTCGCCGCGTTCACGAACCCGACGACGAATTCCTACAAGCGGCTGACGCCGGGCTTCGAGGCGCCGGTGCTGCTGGCCTACTCGAGCCGCAATCGATCGGCCGGGATCCGGATTCCGATGTATTCGCCGCGCCCCAAGGCCAAGCGGATCGAAGTGCGGTTCCCCGATCCGGCGTGCAATCCGTACCTGGCGTTCGCGGCCATGTTGATGGCGGGACTGGACGGGATCGAGAACAAGATCAATCCCGGCGAGCCGGCGGACAAGGATCTCTACGATCTGGAACCGAAAGAGGCGGCGAAGATTCCGACCATGCCGGGCAGTCTTGATGAGGCGCTCAGTAATCTGGAGCGGGACCATCAGTTTTTGCTCAAGGGCGGCGTATTCAGCGAGGATTTCATCGAAACCTGGATCAACTATAAGCGGAGCAAAGAAGTCGACCAGCTCCGCCTGCGTCCCCATCCGTACGAATATTTCATGTATTACGACGTGTAAAGAATGGGCGAGAGGCATGAGGCGAGGGGCAAGCGGGAAAGACCAATGACGATCTTACCCATCGCCTCTAGCTCCGAGCCGCTTGCCTAACTATTCACATTGGCCCGACAACGTCGTCGGGCGAAATGGCAAAGGCGCCAGCACCATCGAGGAGGCGGTCACGTCTGTCTCGATGGAACGTTCGGCGCCTTTTTGTTTGTTGGAAAAGGTCGGCTGAAGGGATCGAATCGGTGGACACGTGGTGAGCGTGACGGATCTGACCGAGGAAGAACGGCTGCGGGAAGAGTTGGCCGCGCTCGAAGCGATCGAAGCCGTCCTGGCCGGCGCCGGTGCGCTCCAGCAGAAACTCACGCAGGCGCTCGACTTGACGCGGAATCGTCTCCAGCGTCTTCGCGCGAAGGTGTTCCCGGGCGGCGAGACCGGCGAGCCGTTGTCGACCCATGAGGCTGGGTTCGCCAGCCTCGTCGGAGAGAGTCCGGCCATGCTGGAGGTCTACCAGGCAATCCGCAAGGTGAGCCACAGTCAGGCGACCGTGCTGCTTCGCGGCGAGAGCGGAACCGGCAAGGAACTCGTGGCGAAAGCCATCCATGTAGAAGGGCCGCGGGCGAACGGCCCATTCATCAGGCTCCACTGCGCGGCCTTGACCGAGACGCTGCTGGAAAGCGAGCTGTTCGGGCATGAGCGGGGCGCCTTCACGGGCGCAGTCGAGACGCGCAAGGGACGCTTCGAGCAAGCGGACGGCGGGACCCTGTTTCTGGACGAGATCGGCGACATTCCGCCGGCGACGCAGGTGAAGCTGCTGCGGGTGCTGCAGGAGCGGAGTTTCGAGCGGGTCGGCGGCAACCGGTCGATCTCGGTGGATGTGCGGCTCATCGCTGCGACGCACCGGGATCTGGAGGCCATGGTGCGGAGCGGCACGTTCCGGGAGGACCTGTACTACCGGCTGAACGTCGTCCCGATCACGCTGCCGCCGTTGCGCGAGCGAGCCGAGGACGTGCCGCTGCTGATCACTCACTTTCTGGCTCGCTTCAACCGTGAAAACCGGCGGCGGGTCTCGCTGGGCGACGATCTCCTCGCCTTGATGTCCAGCTATCACTGGCCGGGCAACGTCCGGGAGCTCCAGAACTGCGTGGAGCGGCTGGTCGTGATGGCCGAACGGGACCGGATGACCATCGACACCGTGCCGCCGTCGCTGCGGGGGTATTTCGCGGATATGCGACACGTGGCGCGCGACGACCGGAGCAGCGGAATGGCGGCGGGCAAAGAGCGGCTCCCGCTGGGGGAGAGTTTGCAGGAGATCGAGCGGCAAAGGCTTCTCGAGGCGCTGGAGCGAGCTGGATGGGTCCAAGCCCGCGCGGCCCGGGCGCTAGGGCTTACCCCTCGACAGGTCGCCTATAAGATGAGGAAGTATCGGATCAGCGAGCCAGTTGGAGACCGATGAGACAAGGCCGACTCATACGGCGAAGGAGAACATCATGAAAAAGAGGAAGAAGGAAACCCACCCTGAGACTGTAGCAACCCATGCGCAGCAGAGGCTCTCGTCCGCCGAGCACTTCGCGCAGACCGTCGGGCGGTCGGTGGTCGAGGCCGTGTTGCACGCGGCCGGACCGTCGAGGCGGCAGTTCCTGACCGGTCTGGGGAGTGCGGCGCTCACCGCGCTGATCAACGAAGTGCTCCCGCTGGACAAGATCGCGGCCTTTGCGGCGGATCCGGTCGGCAAGCCGGAAAAAAAGGACCTCAGCATCGGCTTCATCCCGATCACCTGCGCGACGCCGATCATCATGGCGGAGCCGTTGGGGTTCTACAAGAAGCACGGCTTGAATGCCACCGTGAAGCGCGCGTCCGGCTGGGCCATGATCCGCGATTGGGCCATCAACAAGGAAGTGGACGCCGCTCATATGCTCACGCCGATGCCCCTGGCGATCACGCTCGGCGCGGGGTCATTACCGGTTCCGTTTTACATGCCGGCGGTGGAAAACATCAACGGCCAGGCGATCACCCTGCACATCAAGCATAAGGAGGTGAAGACCGCCGCCGATATGAAGGGGTTCCGGTTCTGCGTGCCGTTCGATTATTCGATGCACAACTATCTCCTGCGCTACTTCCTCGCGGAGGGCGGCGTGCATCCGGACAAGGACGTGCAGATTCGCGTCGTGCCGCCTCCCGAGATGGTGGCGAACCTGAAGGCCGGCAACGTCAACGGGTATCTGGCGCCCGATCCGTTTAACCAGCGGGCCGTGTACGAAAATGTCGGCTTTATCTACAAGCTCTCCAAGGAGATATGGGATCGTCATCCCTGTTGCGCCTTCACGGTGTCCAAGGAGTTCGCCACCAAGTATCCCAACACGTTCGGTGCGTTGTTCAGGGCGATCGTGGATGCGACGCACTATGCGTCCAATCCGATGCACCGGAAGGAAATCGCGGCCGCGATCGCGCCGGCGAATTATCTGAACCAGCCCGTCACCGTGCTGGAACAGGTGTTGACCGGCACCTACGCCGACGGGTTGGGCAAGATTCAGAAAATTCCGGACCGGATCGACTTCGATCCCTATCCCTGGCATTCGATGGCGATCTGGATTCTGACGCAGATGAAACGGTGGGGCCACCTGAAAGGCGACGTGAACTACAAGGCGGTGGCCGAGCAGGTCTATCTGGCCGCCGAGTGCGACAAGATCGCCAAAGAATTGGGCTATCCGACGCACCAGGGGACCATGACGAAACACACGATCATGGGTCGGGTCTTCGATCCGGAGCAGCCGGAGGCGTATTTGAAGAGTTTCAAGATTCACAGCATGGCATGAGGGGAGGCGGTCGAGACCGCTCTCATCAAAGGGAAGAGCGTAGACCAGGGAACCGGAAAGTTAGAGAGGGATGACGCTATGGTGGGCAAAGGCAATCCGTGGATGATTTCAGGGTTTTTGCTCGTAGTGTTTCTGCTGGCGTGGCATCTCTTCACGCTGCGGCCGTCGTTTGATCCGCGAGGGATGTCCGAGGAGCAGCTTCAATTGATGGAGTTCAACGGAGACATCGTGCGGACTGAAAACGGGAGCTACGTCTGGAACCCGGAAAAAGAGAAGGTCAAGGGCGTGCCGGGCCCTCTGGCGGTTCTGGAAAAGGCCCTCACCGAATTGGGCGAGGCGTTTGTGAAGAAAGGCACGAACGACCACGGGATCGGCTACCTGGTGCTCTATACCGTGTCTCGGTTTGCCGGCGGGTTCCTCGCCGCGTCGGTGGCGGCGATCATTCTCGGCGTGGTGTTGGGACTCAACCGCGTGCTGTTTCAGGCGATCAATCCATATATCCAGATTCTCAAGCCGATCTCGCCTCTGGCCTGGATGCCGTTGCTCCTCTACACGGTCAAAGACCCGAAGTGGACGGCCGTCCTGGTAGTGTTTATGGCATCGCTGTGGCCGACCCTGGCGACCACCGCCTTCGGCGTGAACTCGCTCAAAAAGGAGTACCTCCATGTGGCCGCGATTCTGCAACTCTCCTGGTTCAAACGGCTGTTCACGGTCATCTTGCCCGGCGCGGCGCCGACGATCGTGAACGGGCTTCGTATCTCGTTCGGGAGCGCATTGGTGGCCGTGGTGCCGGCCGAGATGCTGTTGGGCGAGTTGGGGGTCGGCTATTTGAGTTGGATCGAATGGAACAACTTGGATATCGCTGGCGTCATCTTCGCCATTCTGGTTGTCGGCGTCGTCGGAGTCATCCTGGACTCGGGCTTCAACAAGTTGGCGGGATCGGTGACGTATCAGGAGTAGAAAAAGGCCGTCAGCTACCAGCGATCGGGAGAACGACCCATGGCATTTCTGGAAGTCGATCACGTGAGCAAATACTTTCCCAGCTCATCGGGGACCGGCCAGGTGTGCATCTTCAAGGATGTCACGATTCGGGTCGAGAAAGGCGAGTTCGTCACGGTCATCGGCCATTCCGGGTGCGGCAAGAGCACCCTGCTGAACATCATCGCCGGTCTGGAACCGATGACCGAAGGCGGCGTGATCTTGAACGGAAAAGAAATATCCGGTCCGGGACTGGACCGGATGGTGGTGTTTCAGAGCTTCGCGTTGATGCCGTGGATGACGGTGTTCGACAACATCGCGTTGGCCGTGCGGTCCGCCTATCCGGAGTGGAACCGGGAGCAGGTGGCCGCGCATGTGCGCAAATACGTCGCGCTGGTCGGGCTCACGGGGGCCGAGAACAAGAAGCCCGCGGCGTTGTCCGGCGGGATGAAACAGCGTGTCGGGCTGGCTAGGGCGTTTTCCATCGAGCCGAAAGTCCTGTTGCTGGACGAGCCCTTCGCGCAGATCGACGCGTTGACGCGGGGCGTGATTCAGGAGGAGCTGATCCAAATGTGGAATGCGACCAGGAACACCGTGTTCATGGTGACCCACGACGTGGACGAGGCTATCCTGCTGTCGGACAGAATCATGCTGATGACCAACGGCCCGTCCTCGCGGATCGCCGAGATCGTCGATGTGACCATTCCGCGTCCGCGAGCTCGGGCCACCATCATCGAGCATCCGCATTATTACAAGATCAGAACCCACATCATCCATTTTCTGGTTCGCCACGCCGCGCATGGATCGGACGACGGGGAGGAAGGGGCTTCGGACCGGGCTGCAGGAAATGAACCGCTGGTGGTGAATTTCGAAAAGGATTCGCTTGTGTTGCGCTGATTCGACGTCGGTGGACGACCATTCACGGAAGGAGGGCTGCATATGGAAGCGAAGAGATGCCGGGACATCATCAAAGCCAAGCGGTTGGAAAAGAAGGTGACGATCGCCGAAGTGGCGAAGACCGTCGGCAAAAGTCCCATGTTCGTCGCGGCTGCGCTGAACGGGAATCACCGGTTGACTCCGGACGAAGCCAAAAAAGTCGGCAAGTTGTTGGAGTTGGACAAGGAGACGACGGAGTCGCTGAGCCGGTTTCCGGTGCGGACGGATTTCCCCAACACGACCGATCCGTTCAAGTATCGGCTGCTGGAAGTTATCGGGGTCTATGGCGACGCCCTGCGCGAGATGGCCAATGAGCTGTTCGGGGACGGGATCATGAGCGCCATCGACTTCACGATCGACATGGAGAAAGTGACCGGCAGCCAGGGTGAGGCCCGCTGCAAGATCACGCTGAACGGCAAATGGCTCGAATACAAGACGTTCTGACCGGACGCGACCGAGTCGGGAGCGCCGCGCTGGCTTGTCCCGCGTGGCGCTCTCGACCCCGAAAGGAGCGGGACAGAATCATGCAGAAGACCGGACGGACGGCGGCGTGTCTCTGGGGGATTTCATTGGTCGTTGGAGAAGCAACCTGGGCGCAGGAGGGACCGTCCGCGGCCGGCGCAGCCGCGATCAATGCCGCGGACACGGCGTGGGTGTTGGTCTCGTCGGCCTTGGTGCTGGCGATGATCGTGCCTGGCCTGGCGCTGTTTTACGGGGGTCTGGTCCGGAGCAAGAACGTGCTCGGGACGATCATGCAGAGTTTCGTCATTCTGTGTCTGGTGAGTGTGCTGTGGGTATCGGTCGGGTACAGTCTGGCCTTCGGTCCTGATCTATGGGGCGTCATCGGCGGGCTCGACTGGGTCGGGTTGAACGGGGTGGGGATGGCGCCGCACGCAACCTACGGTCCAACCGTGCCCCATCAAGCGTTCATGGTGTTTCAACTCATGTTTGCGGCGATCACCCCGGCCTTGATTACCGGCGCCTTCGCTGAACGGATGAGATTCGGCGCGCTGATGTTGTTCGCCGCGCTCTGGTCCCTGTTTGTGTATGCGCCGGTTGCTCATTGGCTGTGGGGCGGGGGGTGGCTGGGGAGAC
>JBBIOW010000098.1:0-10843 GCA_037443165.1 Nitrospiraceae bacterium
GACATCGAAGCCGACCTCGTACGCGAGCATGTACGGCGGGCCCGGTTCATCACGACCACGAGATTGGTGAAGGATGATGTGACTGAAGACGGCTACGATTTCAACGGCTGGATCCTGGAGTTCTTTCAAGAGAATTGCAACGGGATCGTCCAGATGGACGGCAAAGGGTTCTTTTCTCCCAAAGGTGAGCTGATCGTCGAATTGCAGGACGAGATCTCCTCCGAGATCGACAAGGTCTGACCACAACCCGTCTTCCGGTCATACCTGTGTCACAATGGCCCCAGAGCCGTCTTCCGGTCCTCGCCGCCCGGTGGTTCGATCGGGCGCGAGCCTCCCTCCTCGGCGAGCTGCCCTGTCGCCAAGGTTGTTATCAATGCTGTTTCGGCCCGTTCGCCGTCACCGTGTTGGATATCGCGGAATTGCAACGGGGGTTGGCGGAGATGGACCCCGCGCGGCGGGATACGATTCAAGACCTCGCCCGTCGACACGTCGCCGCAATCGAAGCCCGTTATCCCCGTCTCGCCGAATCCCCTTGGCTCGATGACTGGTCCGATGCGGAGATCGATCGACTGGCGGCTGAGTTCGCCGAGCTTCCCTGTCCCGCGCTCCAGCCGGATGGCAGTTGCGGCGTGTATCCGTTCCGGCCGGTCACCTGCCGGATGATGGGCATTCCCCTGGAAGAAGTGGGCATGGTCCACGGAGCCTGCGCGGTGCAGACATTCGTCCCGCTCATCCGCCTGTCCCGCTCGTTGCGTCATGAAGAGGAACACCTGGCGCAGCAGGAAGCCAACGAATTGGACCGTCTGCGCCGAGACCGGCAGATCTCAGGCGAGGAAGTGCTGCTGCCCTATGGATTTCTCCCCGACCGAGCGCGGGAGACTCTCCGCGTCCACCTGGACAGGGCGTGAATCGCTGTGATAAGTTTGGCGTTACTTCGCTGGCGGGAGCGCCTGTAGCTCAGCGGATAGAGCACTAGCCTCCGGAGCTAGGGGCCACAGGTTCAAATCCTGTCAGGCGCGCCATACCCTGCTTGACCCAACCTGGAGCCTTGCGGTTGTTCTCGGCGACGGGATAAACACCTCCAGCGACCGGTGAGTTCAACACGGTGGGCCGTTAGCTCAGCTGGTAGAGCAGCTGACTCTTAATCAGCGGGCCGCAGGTTCGATCCCTGCACGGCCCACCAAAATCAACAAGTTAGAAACCTCATCCCAAGAATCCCGAATCGGGGTAGACGCCGTGTAGACACGGAAGGGAAAAATTTTTCTTCCCCACCCTATCGCGCCTCCTCTCATTTTCAACGTTTCTCGGTTTAAAAGACATCTTGCAAGGCCTCCCCGGCTTTGAAAGATTTTGCCATAACTTTTTCGGTTCTTCCGGAAATTGTGTGGGTAACTGATCCCTCTTGCGCTATGCTCGGGGCCCCGAAAGGAGGTGCCGAGCAATGCGTGACTTCAAACTCTATCAAACCGTGCTGGGGCTGCAGGCCCCCCCTGGACCGTCATTGATGTGGAGCTGAATGTTCCGGGGCAGCAGGTGATGGTCACCGTCGATCCCGGCCCGGGGCCCTACCCGTGCCCCGAGTGTCAGGAGCACGTTCCGGGCTACGATCGGAAGCGCCGACGGTGGCGGCATTTGGATCCCTGTCAGTTCACCACCTGGATCCAAGCCGAGGTGCCTCGGGTGAACTGTCCCCACCCATGGGGCCAAACAGATCGCGGTCGCTTGAGCGGAACCCGGCAACCAGTTCACCGCTTGGTTCGAACGCCTGGTCATTGACCTGCTCTGCGAGTGTTGGGTCCAGGGGGCCGCTGGCCTGCTGCGCATCAGTTGGGATGAGGCCTGGGGAATCGAAGAACACTTCCGCCAATTCTGAGACTACACCTGCCGGGGGGCGGCCTAGCACTTCTTTGCCCGTTGGTTCTGGGGTGCCACCCACTGCCGGCTGCGGCCTATGGCCGAGGTCGCCAAGCTGATCCGGCGGCATCTCCCCAATAGGCTGATGCACCTGATACATCCGCTCACCAACGCAGGGCTAGAAGCGGTCACTGCCACGATCCAGTGGGTCAAAAAGACCGCTCGCGGCTTCCGCAACGTCGAGCAGTTCAAGACCGAGATCTATTGCCTTTGTGGAGGACTGGATCTCTATCCACCCGCACGAAAGCCTAAAGAGCCGAATATTCATAGCTAACCTGAACCTTGCCTCTACAGGCATGTCAACACCTCGCGCACTTTGCGTGCCAAGATGGCCGGCGTAAAGGGCTTCTGAAGAAAGTTGACGCCTGGCGAGACCACACCGTGGGGTCCCAGGGCATCGTCTGCATAAGCCGACATGTACAGCGTCTTCATTTCCGGCCGAAGCGCCTTGATCTGCTGGGCGAGTTCCGGGCCGTTCATCCCGGGCATGATCACATCGCTCAGAAGAAGGTGAAGCGGACCCTGATACGCTTTGACGATTTGCATCGCTTGACGGCCAGTGGCGGCTTCGAGCACCCGGTACCCATGTCCGCTCAAAGCCTCACGTGCCAGCATCCTCACCATCGCTTCGTCTTCCACGAGCAGAATAATTTCTGTGCCTCCGGTTGAGGCGGCGGCAAACTGGACCTCCGCTGGCGCCTCTTCTCCTGCCTTACTGGACTGTGGGAGATAGATCCGAAATGTCGTCCCCTGGCCGCGTGCAGTCTCCACCGCAATGTAGCCTCCGCTCTGCTTGACAATCCCAAACACTGTGGAGAGACCCAGTCCCGTACCCTTTCCAGGCCGCTTGGTGGTAAAAAAGGGCTCGAAGATGTGGGCTTGGGTCTCGCTATCCATTCCGATTCCGGTGTCTTGGACAGACAGCACGACATGCGGACCGACCTCGCTCCCAGGGTGATTGTGAGCGAAAGCGGCATCCAGGTCGACGTTACGTGTCGCAATAGTGAGAATGCCGCGCTCAGGCATGGCATCCCGAGCATTGAGGATGAGGTTCATGATGACCTGGTTCAATTGAGCAGGATCCATGTGGACATGCGCGGGGCTTGCGGTGAGGTCCAGGCGTAACTCGATGTGTTCTCCAATCACTCGCCGGAGCATCTCGGTCATCTCTGTGACGATATGATTCAATTCAATGACGACGGGTTTGAGAGTCTGTTGCTTGCCGAAGGCGAGGAGCTTCCGAGTCAACGTCGCAGCCCGCTCCCCTGCGAGTCAGATCTGGGCAATTTTGGCTCGGCGGGGGTCGTCTTGATTCAACTCGGCCTCCAAGTCATCAGAGTACCCGTTGATGACCGTGAGCAGATTATTAAAGTCGTGCGCGATGCCCCCTGCTAACTGGCCGATGCTCTCCAACTTCTGCATGTGACGCAATTGCGCTTCCAACGCCGTTTCCCGTTGGTGGCGGCGGTAGCAATCGTAGAGAGCCCCGACGGCCTGAGTCAGCAGTTCAAGCTGGGCCACTTCCATTCCGGTGTATCCGCCCTGCCGATTCGCCACTCCAATCAGTCCCACGACCTCCGAACCCCGCAACGTGGGGACACCGAGGAAATGCCGGAGGGGCGGATGCCCGGGTGGAAGGCCGCCGGCTCGGGGATCGGTCGGTGGATCATTCGCCAGCACGGGCTGGCCGCTGGTGATGGCCCGACCAAACAAGTTCTCGAAGCGCGTGAACTCCAGATACCCAACTTCCTTATAAGTGCGAAGTGCCGTTTCATAGAACTCCCTGTTAATGGCCTGATCCCAGACGATTCCTTCATGAGCCAGGATCCGTAACACAGGACCCTCGATGACAACCCCTATGAATCCGTACTCGCTGGCAGTTTGGTCCAACACCACTCGCAGGAGGCGAGCGCTCGCCTCTCGCCAGTTTCCGCTACCGAGGAAAGCCAGCATCGTCGTATGGATTGCCTCCAGTTGGGTGGCCTTACCCCGAAGAGCTTCCTCTGCTTGTTGGTTCCGCGCTTCGCGTTGTACGAGTTCGCGACAGCGTTCACGAAGGCGAGACAGCTCCTCGATCAAACTTTCTCTGGTTGGTTCCTCCTCCGTCATAAGCACCTCCTATAAGGTGAAGCCAACGGCAGCTTGTGAACGCAATCGCTGACTCTTGAGCAAAACGTGTCTCTTCGGATCCAGGCTAGGGTAAGGCAAATTTCCTGAGAAGTCGATCACCCCTCTTCAGGATATGACGCGGAATGTTGCCGCAGAAGAGCTAGTCTTTTTCGGACAGCATGGCCTTGGCAGAAAGCAGTCATCAGCAGACACCTGCGGCATTTTCAGTGACGCGCGACGGTGTGAGGTGGATGCAGTTTTCAGACTCAGTGGGAAGGAGACCGTACGAACCCTAAAGACCTCTGGGTCCAAGACCGCACGGCTGGGGGAAAACACCCCCTTCACATCCCCCAGATCGGTGGCTCCGCCACATCTGGCAGCTTACGCTTCATGGTTAGAGATGAGCGATCGAGGCGTGTATCCCGTCGCCAAGAGCGATAGAAATGGCTCCGGGGCTGGTCAAGCGAGGTATGGAGCCGGCGAGTGGGGTCGAACCACCGACCTGCTGATTACGAATCAGCTGCTCTGCCACTGAGCTACGCCGGCTTTCGCGGATGTGTAGAAAGCTGCCTCGTGTCTATGTCATCCAGCAAAGGCAGTGAATTTATACCGGTCTCCCCGCCGCCCCGTCAACACGCCTGGAAAGAAATCCGTGACCCTCTCTTGGCGTCGAACCGACGGTCCGGCGACCCGACTCAACGAACCTTCGTAAGCGGAAGGATGCGCAACGCGGAACCCTGACCGGCGTCCGGGATACAGATCGGCTCCTGATCGTTCCCGTCTTGTTTCTTGGCGACGCTGCGGACCTGCGCCCGCACATACGCGCAAAGTTCTCCGACCTGCACGGCGCCGTTCTTGTCCATGTCGGCTTCGCCGCGCAACCCTTTCAACAGGTAGTAGGTGAACAGCCCGTGCCGGCCTTGCTCATAGGCATGGGCTTCTTGAAGCGTGCGATTGCCGATCATGAACATCAATTTGTCCTCGCGCGACGCGGGCCCTTCGCCGTCCCACATGGGCTCGATGCCGCGACCCGGATCCGCTCCCGGGGCTGGTTCTAGCGAGACTTCGAGCATCACCACGGCGCGCTGGACCGACGCCCGGCTCAACGCATCCTGCAAACGACGCAGCGAAAACAATCGAGACTGCGACACGGCGACTCCATCGTAGGGGACGAGCGAGACCGCCCCTGTGGCCGGTTCCACAAGTGCCCGCCCTGCGAAATAAACATAGGCCACGGTGCCTGGTTCCGTCTGGTGCGGAAGCCATTCCTCGAACACTTCGGCCAGGTCGTCTTTCATCGCCTGTTCGTTCACCAAGAGCTTGAGCCGACTCGCCGGAATCCCAGCCAACGTCCTGAAGTGGCCGGCCATGATCTGGGCGTCCCGTCCCGCGAACTTGACGTCCGGCATACCAGCATCCCGGAAGGTCTCCACACCGATCGCGATGCCGACGGCCTTCGGTTGTTTGAACGCGGTCCCCGGTTTCGACAGTTGATCCACGTCCACGGAGAGCACTTCCACCTCTTCGTTCTGATCCGGCCGGACCGCGATGAGGAACTTCTTGGGGAGCGGCAAATGCACGCCGCTCGACAAGGTCCTAAGCGAGAGAACTAGTTCCGCCTGTTCCACCTCCTTCACCCCATCGAGCCTGGCGCTGGCGGTGACCCGCTTCAACTCTCCGGCTTGGAGGTCGCCGACCTCGATGGGATTGGGAAACCGTCCGATCAGCGACGGGCTGCCGCCAAGCAGGGTGTCCACGCCCAAGGCCGGTCCAGGCCCTTCGTTTTTGATTTCGATTTCGATGGTGACCTCCTCGTGGTTCTCCAGGACCTGATTGCGGTTCTCGTCTCGGACGATCGCGCGGAACGTGAGCTTAGGGCCTTGGCCGCCCTCGCTCTGAACAGGCGGAGCCCCCAGTTCGGAAGGGGAAGGCGCCGTCTTTGCCGGAACTTGGTCGACGGCCTGAACCGGTGTCGGCGCCTGAGCCCGCGGCGACGCGGCCCCAGGGTTCTTTCCCCGCAACGCCGCCTCACGGATCTTCGTCGCGGTCGCCAATTGCTTGGCCATGCCTTCGGTGACTTTTTCGATCGCCTGTTCGGCGATTTTGTCGAGACCATGGACCTCGCAGCTCTCGCCGTCGGTCTCGACTTCGCCGCGCCCGAAGCTCTGGAGTTTCTTGCTGTATAGCACGGCGCCGTCCTCGTCCGCATAGGAAAAGTCCAGGCCCAGCGTCACCGTCACGGGATACGAGCGCCGGACTTTGCGCGGAATGTAAAGTTCCGTCTGGCTGATTCCCAAGACCACCGTCACGATGCCGTCTGCAGCGCCGTGCTTCGAGACGACGTCGCCGACCTGGACTCGTTCGAACACCGTTCCGATCCGGCGCACCACAGCTTCCTTCAACGTCGCGTCGATGGACAGAGTTTGCGGCTGTCCGCAGGCGTCGCGATACTGAAGAGCCGCATGGGCCACCGTCTCGTCCAGACTCAGGCGGACCATGAGCGGGAGCCAATAGCCCGACGTGAGCCCATCCCGGCCGGAGAAGAGCCCGCAACTAGCCAGCACGGTCGCCAGGCAGACCAGCGCCGCGAGGCCGGCGGCGACCCGGCCCCTACGGCTGCACTGCTTCGTCATTTGGCGGATGGTTCTCACCGTACCGCGCTTATACCGGAAATCCGCCGCAGATAACAACCCGCGAGCCCGGTCATACAGCATCATTGACAGCCGTTTTTACGGTGGGCTAAGGTCCACGCCATGGCCGAGCCCTTAGCACGTCACCGTGAACCGGTTTCCACCGGTTTGCCCCCAGGGAACAAGTGGGCTTCCTTCGCCGATCTCATCCGCTTACGCAATCAATCCGGCACGATGCTGTTGATGCTGCCGACCCTGTGGTCGCTGGTATTGGCTTCGGAGGGCCGTCCGCCTCTTAAACTCCTGCTCGTGTTCATAGCCGGCTCGTTTCTCATGCGGAGCGCGGGCGTCGTGCTGAACGATCTCGCCGACCGGTCGTTCGACCGGCAGGTCGCGCGCACGCGCATGCGCCCCTTGGCCTCCGGATCGGTCACGGTCGGCCAGGCGCTGGCTCTCGTGGCAGCATTGATCGGACTAGCGGCGGCCTTAGTGCTATTGCTCCCTCCGTTGGCGATCGTCTTGAGCCCGGTCGCCTTGATTCTGGCTGCGGTCTATCCTTATGCCAAGCGGGTGCTCCACGTACCCCAGGCAGCCCTTGGCCTCGCCTTCGGATGGGGTGTCGTCATGGCCTGGGCCGCAACGCGCAGCTCGCTGGACGCGCCGGCTTGGTTGCTGTACGGAAGCACCGTCTGCTGGGCGGTGGCGTATGATACGATCTACGCGTTGCAGGATCGTGAGGACGATCTGCGGATCGGCCTCAAATCGGCGGCGATCCTATTCGGGTCCCGCACCTGGATTGCAGTCGGCATCGCTCTCGGAGCGATGCTGACGCTCCTCGTTATTGCCGGACGGCTCGCGGGCTTGGGCCTGATGTACTACGGAGTCTTGGCCGTGGTCGGAGGCTTCGTCACGCGGCAAATGGTCATGCTGCGCGGATCAATCACTCCATCCGAAGCGTTTGCGCTGTTCAAACAGCACGTCTGGGTGGGCTGGGCAGTCTTGTCGGGGATGTGGCTGGGATTCTTGTAGTGTTCTGTGTGCTGACTGATGAATTCTGAGTGGCTGAGTAACAGCCGCTGATCGAAGGGTTCAGGGCTCCGAGCGGAAATTTAATTCGCCGCCTGTGTGATCGGTTTGTCCGGCCTCGGCGCGCGTAACGTGCTGAGGTAGACCGTGATGGCCTTGGCGTCCGCGTCGTCGACTCCGAGATTCGGCATTCGGGTTTCGGGCTTCATGGCTTGGGGATACCTGATCCAGCGGTACATCCAGGTCGCGTTGAGGCGGAACCCGGCGCGATCCAAGGCAGGACCGACTTCGCCTCCCTCTCCCCCGATCCGATGGCAGCCGTTGCACCCGTACTTGCTGCTGTACAGCCTCTTGCCGACTTCGGCGAGCTGACCGCCAGCCTCGGATGTCATCATCGTAAGGTCCGGTCTCGGAACCGCAGCGAACTTCGGCCGCGACGTAAAATTGGCCAACGCCGTCTGCGCCCGATCCATCTCTTTCTTCGCCGCCGCGAGCGCTTGCTGCTCTTTGGCGAAGGCGGACTCATCCACTTCCGTTCCTTTCTTCTCCGCTTCTTCATTGGCCCGCTTCTCGGCTTCTTCCGCAGCCTGCACGGCCTGATCGTACTTCTGTTTGGCCGCCTCCAACGCGTCCTGCAGTTCTTTCTTGCGCGCCTCCACGTTGTACGTCAGTTTCATCCCATGCAGCGTTCGCACGTAGGCGACGATCGCCCAGATCTCCTCTTCCGACAGCGTATATTTGAATGTGGGCATCGTCGGCACGGCGAACTCGTCATCCCCGATCGGGTCCCCGCCCGGGCCGGTATCCTTCATGTCCCGCGAGATGGTTGCAAAGATCTCTTCATCCGTGAACGTGGACATTTCGCCCTTGTTGGACAGATCCTTCGGCCGAGGGTCCGGCATGGCACTCCAATTGAAGCCCTCGTTCTGTCGGCCATGCTCGCCGTGGCAATGCATGCAGTAGTGGTTGTACAACGCCTGTCCCCTGGACACCTGCTCGCTCTGGAAGAGCGAGCATCCGCCGGTTCCCAACGACGTCGAGAGCCCGGCCGCTCCGACGACCACTGCGATCACCCGCAGCCTGTTGGATACCCTCATGCCGACTGCCCTTTCTTTAGCTTCCTGATGACGACGAATTGAAATCCCGCCGCCAGCCCGATCGCCAACGCGGCGTAAAGATAGGGTGAATAATCCGGAGGCGGCTCGGCGCGGAAATACCACCAGGAAGAGACGGCCTTCTGGGAACCCTTTTCCTTCAGGTCCCCGCTTTCCAGCCTTTTCCCATCCCAAATTGCGAATGCGATGCTGGTGAACTCTCCAGGTTTGAACTGCGTGTCCTCTTCCCGATGCTCGGTCGCGAGGGTCCGCGAAAACACCACGCGCCACTTGCCGTTCTGATATACCCCCCTGGCTTTTACATCTTGATGCTCCTGCGCCTTGAGAGTGCCGAACCCCTTGGCGTTCATGTCCACGGCCTTGTTCTCTTTGTTCTTCCAATACCAGATGTTGACCGGGCCGCCCTCGACCTGAGCCATCGGCTGACCATGAGCGAAGTGGGCTTTCTTGTCGTTCACCATAAATTCAAGGGCTGCTGCATCGTCGGGATCCTCGGTGGGGTCCTCGTATTCCAACAGGATGGCCAGTTCTTTGCCGTCGTGCAGCGCCCGGACCTTGACCGCCTTTACCGTCGCCTCTTGAATCCGTTCTCTCCAATGCACCTGCGGCGACATGGGAAATTCCGCCGCTTGGACATCATCCCAGGCGGCCGCTGTCGGATCTTCGGTCGGGAGCGTATCCTTGGCCATGATCGCTCGCACTACAACGCTTTCCTGCGCGAGCCCTATTGTGGAGACAAGAGATATGAAAGTGAAACCAACCACGATGGCCAAGTGTGGTCTGGTGAATTGATGAGTTGGCAGTTGGTCGGAACCTCTGGACCCGTTTCTTCTCATCCTAGCTCCTCTACTTGGCCAAATTTCCAGATCACCAAATCGTCCTGATGGCTTCACTCCCATGTGCGCGGTGTCTGATGCGCGCCATCGTATTCCCCCATGATGATCTTCCAGATCATTTCGTCGGACAGCTCGACCTCCCATCGCGGCATCGCCGACTTCCACGGCATTGCCTCGATCGGGAGCCCAACCCCACCAGTCTTGATCCGCCAGAACAGGTAACTCTCTTGGAGCATCGCGATGGTCGTGGGATCGGCAAAATTCGCCGGTGGCGGATTAAACCCTTTTGCCGCAGGCCCCTTTCCGTCAAAATTGGCCCCGTGGCATGGGGAGCAGAAGGCGGCATAGAACCCCTTACCTTGCATGATATTTTCCGGAGTTCTGGGCACTGGGTTAGAAAGCCCTGTAAATTCTCCCGGTGGGGCCGGGTGAATCGTGCGGTTTTCCGGCGGGGGCAAGTCGCTTGGTACCGTGCTGACATACGTTTGCCAGCCCACCAGCGCTGGGAACAGCACTAAGACCGCCCATCGGGCCATCCGCCAGAACCCCGTGTTGTGCGGGTTGCCTAGCAGAAAGGCAACGACTGGACCCTTACAGGCTTGCAATACGTCTTCAAAGACCGAGACATACACCAGCAATCCGATCGTGGTCATCGTCATGTACATGAAGATGACGCTGGACGGCAAGGGCGGCTTGATGGCGAATTTGAGGAACAGATAGATCCCGACCCAGATTATCGCTACCTTGGCCGGTACCGAAACCTGCCTCTTTTTAGGTTGGGACGTTTCGCTCTTTGTATCCATGAACGACCTCTTGCGCCTCCTCGCGATCGGTTCCCAAGACGCGGCTCGTAAGTCGGTAGAACATCTTGGCTCCCTTCCTATAGAACCAATCTGCGTCAAGAAGGATGACCTTCGTTTCTACTGGATGTAGTCCGGACAAGATAAGGAGACAGAAAGCCAACACGGCAAACGACAACAACTGAAATACATCCACGACATGGGCCACGGTGTATGGCTGATACTCGACCGGAGAAGGAAGGATGCTGTAAAGGAGGCCGGGCACGACGCCGATGAGGATGCACGAGAACGCGGCGATCCCCATGGCAAAAAGCATATTCAGGGGAGGCTCCTTCGCTCGTATGCCAGAGTCATGGGAGAAAAACGCATGATAGGGAACCTTGATCCCGGCGTGGTGGAGGACGCCTGCTGAA
>JBBIOW010000099.1:0-10840 GCA_037443165.1 Nitrospiraceae bacterium
GCGTCCGAGGCGGGTCCTGCACCTGGCCGCGCGAGTGGGCGGCGTGGCGGCCAATGCTCGCCGGAATCCGGAATTGTTTGCGGACAACGCGCTCATCGGCACAAACGTGCTGAGCATGGCGTCTCGATACAAGGTCGAGCGACTGGTGGCCGTCCTGTCCGCGTGCGCCTTTCCGCCGTACCAGCATCGAGCGGCGACCGAGCGCGATCTTCACGCGGGCTTTCCTTACGATGGTAACCTGGGCTACGGATACGCGAAACGGATGCTCGATCTTCACATCCGGTTGGTCGCCCGCCACTACGGCTGGCGATGGACCTCCATCACGCCAGTCACCATGTATGGGCCCCACGACAACTTCGATCTCGACGATGGTCATGTCGTGGGGGCCCTGATCCATCGCTGTTGGTTGGCTCGGGCCGAGGGCGGACCCCTGAGGGTGTGGGGCAGCGGGGACGCGGTCCGGCAATTCGTCTTTGTTGACGATGTCGCGCGTGTTCTGGCGGCGACGCTGGAATCGGCGTCCGACCCCGGCACGGTGATCGTCGCGCCGGACGACGGCGTCAGCATCCGGCGATTGGCTGAAATGATCGCCTCGGCCATGGACTTTCGCGGACCGATTCTGTTCGACGGGGGTGGGCCGGAAGGGGTACGCGTGCGGGTTCTGAAAAGCGCCAGGTTTGCCGAGCGGTATCCGGGTTTCGTGTTTACGGACCTCGCGGAAGGGATCAAGCGAACCCTCGCGTGGTTTCTCGAGCACCGAGCGGGGTTCCAGGCCGTCGAATCGACCATGGTGGAGCGCGCATGAAGGACGGACGGCACATCTTGGTGACCGGTGGCGCCGGCTATATCGGGTCCGTGTTGACGCGAGCGCTGCTCGCGAAGGGGTTTTCGGTCACTGTTCTGGATAATTTCATGTACCGGCAGGCGAGTCTCTTGGATTGCTGTGCCAAGAGACGATTTCATGTGGTGCGTGGCGACTGCCGGGATGAGCGGGTCCTGACGACGCTTTTACCAAAGGCCGACATCGTCATCCCCCTCGCGGCCATAGTCGGTGCCCCCGCGTGCGAGGTCGACCGGGTCGCGGCGGTGTCGACCAACTACGAGGCGATCGTCACCTTGTGCAAACTCGCAGCCCGATCGCAGGCGATCGTGTTCCCCGTGACGAACAGCGGATACGGGATCGGTCAGCCGGGGATCGCCTGTACGGAGGACTCTCCGCTCCGACCGATCAGTCTCTATGGTGAGACGAAGGTGAAGGCAGAGCGAGTCGTGCTGGATCGCGGAAATGCGGTGACGCTACGGTTGGCCACCGTGTTCGGTGCGTCCCCCCGGATGCGGATGGATCTTTTGGTGAACGACTTCGTCTGGCACGCCGTGCACGATCGGGCGCTAGTCGTCTTCGAAGGCCATGCGAAGCGCAACTTTATCCATGTGCGGGACGTCGCGCGGGCCTTTCTTCACACCATCGACCGCTTCGAGACGATGAAGGATCGGCCGTACAACGTCGGTCTCGACGAAGCCAATCTCTCCAAGCTCGAGCTGTGCCGGGTGATTCAACGAATGATCCCGGGGTTCGTGTTTGTCGAGGCGCCGGTCGGAGAAGATCCGGATAAGCGCGATTACATCGTGTCGAACGCGCGGATCAAGGCCACGGGGTTTCGGCCTCAGTGGAGTCTGGAGGCGGGCATTCGGGAACTCGTCAAGGTCTACACGATCCTGAGACCATGTCGATATGGAAACGCGTCATGATGGAGGGACTCGGGGAAATCCAAGCCGTGGTGTTGGCGGGTGGACAGGGGACTCGCCTGCGCCCCTGTGTGGGCGATTGTCCCAAGCCGCTGGCGCCCGTTGCCGGCCGGCCGTTTTTGGAGTGGCCGCTGCGCCGGCTGGCGCAGTGGGGAGTGCGCGACGTGCTGCTGTGCGTTGGCTATGGTGCGGGGCAAATCCGGGCGCAGTTCGGTAGCGGCCATGCCCTAGGCTTGCGCCTCGACTATTCCGAGGAAGACGTGCCGCTTGGGACGGCTGGCGCGTTGCGACGGGCGTTGCCGCAGATGGTGTCGGATCCGGTCTTGGTGCTCAACGGGGATTCATATTGCGAGGTTCCCTACGATCGCTTTTGGGCGTTCTATCGCCGCCGATCAGCCGACGGCGCGCTCGTCTTGGTCAGAGCAGAGGAGAGCAGGCGATACGGCTCCGTGGACATCGATGCAGACGGCCGGGTAGTGCGTTTTGCGGAGAAGACGGAGGGCATGACTGGCTCATGGATCAATGCCGGCCACTACCTCTTCTCACGGGCGCTGCTCAAAACAATTCCCGAGGGGCGGTGCGTGTCGCTCGAACGTGAGATGCTGCCCGAGTGGCGGAGACGGCTGGCAGGATTTGCGGGAGCGTGGGCGTTTCTCGATATCGGAACGCCGGATTCGTATGGGCTCGCGCATGCCTTCCTCGCGGCTTGCCAGGCCGAGCGGTCGGTTTTTCGTGCCGGAGAGAGGTCGCTATGATCATCAGCCGAACTCCCTTTCGTGTGTCGTTCTTCGGAGGTGGGACGGATTATCCCTCGTGGTTTCGGACTCATGGAGGATCGGTCCTGGCCGCCACGATCGATAAATACTGTTATCTCAGTTGCCGCTACCTGCCGCCGTTTTTCGAGCACCGGTTCCGCGTCGTCTATTCGAAGATCGAGGATTGCCTCACACGTGACGAGATCGAGCATCCGGCGGTGCGCGCGGTGCTCAGGTATCTGGGGATCACGCGGGGCGTGGAAATCCATCACGATGGAGATCTGCCGGCGCGAAGCGGCATGGGCTCCAGTTCGGCGTTCACGGTGGGCTTGCTGTACGCCCTGCACGCGTTGAAAGGTGAGATGGTCGGGCGCCAGCAACTTGCGGAGGAAGCGATCCATGTCGAACAAACCCTGCTCAAGGAAACGGTCGGCTGTCAAGACCAGATCCTCGCCGCCTACGGCGGGTTCAACCATATCGTGTTTTTGCCGGATGGGACGTTTACCGTCAGGCCGGTGACGGTGCCGATGGCGCGGCTTCACGAGCTGAACGAGCATTTGATGTTGTTTTACACCGGGATACGACGGACTGCCTCGGTGGTGGCGGACAGCTATGTGAACGAGATCGAGGCGCGGCGCCGCGAGTTCCGTATCATGAAAGACCTCGTCGACGAAGGGTTGTCGGTGTTGGGGAGCGGCGGAAGCCTCGTTGCGTTCGGAGAGCTACTGCATGAGGCGTGGGTAGCCAAGCGCAGCCTCGGACCGATGGTGTCCAATCCCTATGTGGATGAGCTTTATGCGGAGGCGCGCGCCGCAGGTGCCATCGGAGGCAAGTTAACCGGGGCGGGTGGAGGCGGGTTTCTGTTGTTGTTCGTGCCACCCGGATCCCGAGCGTCAGTTCGGCAGCGGCTCAGCCGACTCATTCATGTGCCGTTCCGCATCGCCTCGCTGGGAAGCCAGATCGTGCTGTACGATCGAGAACATGAGTATGCGGAGGAGCATGCGATGCGGGACCAACAACGGGTCGAGCCTTTTCGAGAAGCGATCGCGTCCGCGCGATCGAGTTGAGATGTCAGGACTTCGTCTCGATGACGGTCGGCTCGCAGCCCACGCGACTGGCATCTGGGCGAGGGAGTGGACCGGCAACCGCCGCGCCCCTGACGGTGCATCGAAGCGGGCGGCGCAGGTCGTGCAAGACGGCATCCCAGGAGAACATGACCGGAAAGCATGAGGGAACCATGACAGCCGACACCGTCGCTCATCGGGCCACGCTCGGACACATCCCGGGGTTGCCTCAGCGGTGCCCGCCGGCACGCACGCTGGCGATGTTCCGGCAAACCTGCACCAATCGGTGGTTCGAGTTGGAAGCCGCCCGCGTGTACGACACCGGCGTGATGCGCATGCCCATCTATCTCTCGCTGGGACAGGAACACATCCCGGCGGCGATTGCTGCGGTCAGCCGCGACTGGCAAATCTTCGCCCAGCACCGGGCCCACTCGTATTACCTCTCCTTCGGGGGGGAGATGGGACAGTTGATCGACGAGCTTCTGCATCGTCCCACCGGATGCAGCGGTGGCATGGGCGGATCCGCCTCTTTGCACTGCGCGGCGATCCGGATGTTCGGGCATAGCGGCCTGATCGGCGACCAGGTGCCGATCGCCGTCGGGGCTGCACTGGCCTCCGGGCGACCGACGCTGGCCGTGTTCGGCGATGCCGCGGCGGAAGAGGATTACGTGTATGGGGCCATGGGATTCGCAGCGACCAAACGCGTGCCGGTGCTGTTCGTCTGTGAGGACAACAACTTGTCCATTTTGACTCCGGTGTCCGTGCGTCGCACGTGGAACGTGGTGGACGTCGCTCGCGCGCTCGGGCTCCCGGCGGAAGATATTGCCGACGATCCCTGGCTCATTGCGCATCATGTCGAACAGGCCATCCCGCGGCTACCGGCGTTCCTGAACATCCGAACATGTCGGCACCGGTGGCATGCCGGAACAGGCGTCGACGGCGAGCCCGCCTTCGACCGGTATACGTGGTTCAAGCGCGAGCTGGAGCGGCTCGATCTGGCGGAAGACACCGCTCGCATCGAGGAAGCGACTCGACAAGTTGTGGGACAGGCATGGGACGAAGCGTTGCGGAAACCATCCGGGCGATCACTCGCGAACATCTGACGACACGCAATGGGCTGCTGTTCGGCCAGTGCGTGACGGCGGTCGGATGGATCGGAGGCACGGTGCCTGAGCTCTCGGAAGCGGAGGGGATCGTCGAGCTCTCGATCGCGGACGTAGCCAACGCAGGGATCGCGGTAGGCGCGGCGCTCATGGGTCGACGGCCGATCTACGTGATTCGCTACCAGGGCTTCATGTGGTACAACGCCGCGCCGCTGCTCAATTATGCGGCAAAATCGAAGGAAATGTGGAAAGTCCCCTGTCCGCTGTTCGTACGGGCGATCGCGATGGAAGGGGGGATTGGGCCGTCGTCGACGGGTTGCCACCACGGCATGGTGATGCGGATGCCCGGAATGCCCACCGTGGCCCCGATGACTCCTGGAGAGTGGATCGCGGCCTGGGACTGGTTCATGACGCACGATGATCCGCTCTATGTCAGCGAACATCGGCGCAGCTTCCCCTTGTCCGCCGAAATGCCGCATCAACTGTACGAAAGGGCGGAGGCGACGATTCTGGCGATCAGCGCTGCCCGCCTGAACGCAATGGAAGCGCTGGAGCGCCTGACCCGCGAGGGACTACCCTGCGATCTGCTCCATCTCGTGTGGCTGAAGCCGTTCGAGGTGACCCCGCTGATGCTCGAATCGCTCGCCAAGACGGGCGTCGGATTGGTGGTGGATGCCGATTTCGCCATCGCTGGGACGGCTAGGTCCATCGCCTACGACCTCATGCTGAAGTCAGGCATGCCGGTCTTCGCCCTCGGGCTAGAGGATCGGACAGCCGGCTTCGCGCCCCATCTGGACAATGTGACGCCCTCCCCGGAACGGATTGTCGAAACCGTCCGGAGCCTCGTTCGCATGAAGCGTCGGGGCGAGCTGCCGATGATGCGAAGAGGATAAGCCAATGAACGGCCGATACGGCATCGATCTGCTGCTCGTGAATCCCGGTCAACCGGAGCGCTGCTATCAGGGCTTGGCGTCCGAATTCACCGCCGTGGAGCCTCCGATATGGGCCGGGTTGATGGCCACCTACGTGCGGCAACGGGGATACCGCGTGGCCATCGTGGATGCCCAGGCCGAGCAACTGAGTCCGGGCGAGGTCGCGCGAGCGGTCGAGGCACAGCAGCCCCTATTGACCGCTGTGGTGGCCTATGGGCACAACCCGTCTGCCTCGACGCAAGTCATGCCTGCCGCCGGGGCGATTTGCCGGGCAATCAAGGCACGGACTCCCGAACACCGGCTCATCCTCGTGGGCGGCCACGTCGCCGCGCTGCCGGATCGGACCTTGCGCGAGGAAGCGGTCGATTTCGCCTGCGACGGCGAAGGGCCCGTGACGCTGCTTGACTTGCTGGAGGCGCTTCGAACGTCCGCCGCACCGGATTACAGTCGAGTTCGGGGGCTTCGCTATCGCCGCGATGGCGTCATTCAGGCGACCGCGCCAGCCCCGCTTGTTCGCGATGTCACGCGGGAGATGCCGACCGTCGCCTGGGATCTGCTGCCGATGGAGAAGTATCGGGCGCACAATTGGCATTGTTTCGGCCGGTTGCAGGAGCGGCAGCCCTATGCGGCGTTGTATACCACGCTCGGCTGCCCGTACCGGTGCACCTTCTGCTGCATTCAGGCTCCCTTTCGCAGCGGCGAGCGGGCGAGCGGATACGATCCGGCGGTCAATAGCTATCGCTTCTGGGATCCCGATGCAGTCGTGGCGCAGATCGATACCCTAGTGACGCGCTACGGCATTCGGAACATCAAGATCGCGGACGAGATGTTCGTCCTGCATCGCCGGCATGTCACCGCCCTCTGCGACCGGTTGATCGAGCGCAAGTACGATCTCAATCTCTGGGCGTACGCCAGAGTGGACACTGTGCAGTCTCCATACGTGATCGAGAAACTGCGGCGAGCGGGGTTTCGCTGGTTGGCGCTGGGCATCGAGTCCGCAAGCGAGCGGGTTCGGGAAGAGGCCCAAAAAGGGTTCGCCCAACCCATGATTGCGGAAACCGTGGCGAAGCTTCGCCGGGCCGGTATTTACGTTGTTGCCAACTATGTCTTCGGTCTCCCGGAGGACAATGCCGCAAGTCTCAACGCGACACTTGACCTGGCGCTGGATCTCAACACGGAATGGGCCAATTTTTATTGCGCCATGGCCTATCCTGGTTCGCCCTTGTACCTGCGCGCGATCCAAGAGGGATGGCCCCTGCCCCCGTCCTGGTCCGGGTATTCGCAATACGCGAAGGATGCCTGCCCATTGCCCACCGAGACCCTCTCATCGGCCGAGGTCCTCGCGTTTCGGGATACGGCGTTTCAGCGGTATTTCACCAATCCGCGGTATCGAGCGTTGGTCGCGAACACGTTCGGCCATGACACGGTTCAGCACATCGGCACGATGGTGACATGCCGCTTGGAGCGGCACCCCACGTCTGTGGGTGGCCCGCTTGGCGCCGTGCGGAACGAGAAGCGGCAAGAGAGGCGCCCAGTCGGCCTTCTTCGACCGAGCTGACCTGGAGGACAAGTTCGGCGCATTCTTCCAGCACACGTCCGCGTCAAGACTGCAAGACTGAGGGTCAAAGGGAGAGAGAGGATCCGATGAAGCGGCAGAAGATCCTGTTGATTCCTCTGGAGTTCTCGACCTGGGCCCGGGCCAGGTTCTGGTCGTATACGGCGGGGTTGGCGGTCGAGGATGGCCTTCGCGCAAACGGGGCCGACTGCATGGTCATTCCCGCGCTCTGCCGAGAACCCGGTGTTGCGCTGCCAGGGTGGCTCGACCGTGCGAAAGAACTCGTGGCCGGACAACGCTTCGATCAGGTGTGGGTGTGGCTGGTGCACTATCCCTATGAAGCCTCGTTTCTCGAATGGCTCGCTGGCTTGGCATCGGTCCGGGTCGGCCTGATCATGGAATCGCTCCACTACTCTCAAGACGTGTATCAGCGGTTTCCCCATTTGCAGTCGCGTGCCGCGCTGGTCGAGGCGCAACTCCGCTATCTGACGCATGCGCTCGCGATGGATGAGCTGGACGCCGACCGGCTGAACCAGGCCGGCAGGGTCAAGGCCTTGTTTTGGCCGTCGGCCGTGCCGATCCGCTTTATCGACTCGGGATGGACGCCGCCGCCACGCCTCGTGGGCGGTTTCTATGGCGATCCGTATGGGGAGCGGCAGGCATGGCTCGCTCGACCGGAGTTGAGCAGGCTGTTGGTCCACGCGCCGCCGGCGGAGGAGGGGACGGATCTCGCTCAGCGGTTCGACGCGCTGTATCAAGGGTTCGAAGAGCGAGTGCAATCCGGGTGGCATCCGGACGCAGAGGCTCTGGCCGGCTATGTCGGGGATTGGCGCCGGGTTCGGGAAGACATTTTGAGACACTGGCTCGAGTGTCTCAGAGGCTGGAGTGCGATCGTCAACCTGCCCAGTCTGTTTCAGTCGTATCCCGGGCGCGTCGTCGAGGCGATGGCGGCAGGGCGCCCCGTCATTTCCTGGGAGATCTCCGATCGACCCCAGACCAACGCACTTTTCCGGCATGGCAAGGAGATCTTGCTGTATCCGAGGGACCAGCCGGCCGCTCTCGCCGAGCACCTCACGCGCGTGGGACGGGAGACGGAGTATGCACGGGCGATTGCCCAGGCCGCCCGGGCGGAGGTGCTGCGCGCGCATACCGCGGAGTACCGCGCGTGGCAGGTCTTGGCCTGGATTCGAGAGGGCATCGACACCCCGATCGACCGGTCAATCCAAGGCGTCTCGGCGGACGGCAATGGGCGCCTCGCGCGTGTCACCCGTGCCGAGTCGCTGGCATCGGAGAGCGTGGCGACCGATCGCTTCTACGTGAATCTGTTCGTCCGAAATCCGGCATGGTCGCAACCAACGCCCAACGAGGACGAGCAGGCTCGATGGACCCGTATCGCCGGATGTCTCGAGGCGATCGTCAAAGCGCGGGCCCAACGCGGAATGGCGACGTCCATGCGGCTGTTGGACGTCGGATGCGGGCGGGGTTGGCTGACGAATCTGGCATCCGCGTACGGCTCCTGCGAAGGAGTCGAGCCCGTCGGCGAGGTTGTGGAACATGCCCGCCGCCTGTTCCCGCATCTGACCTTTCATGTGGGAACGCCCGAGTCCATAGCCGGTCGGCCCGACTTCGAGCCTTACGATGTCGTGATCGCTTCCGAGGTGATCGAACATGTCCCCGACAACGCTAAGGCCGCGTTCATGGATGGGCTGGCTCGATTGATCAAACCCGGCGGCTTTGTGATCCTGACCACACCTCGAGCGGAGGTGCGCGCAGAGTGGGAGCGATTCGCGCCGCCGAATCAGCCGGTGGAGGACTGGCTGACGGAGGAGGCGTTGAATCGCCTTCTGATCGCACATGGCTTCAACCCTCGCCGAAAGGAACGGATCGGGGTGATGGTCCCTGATCTGAAATTCGTCGGGATCGACGCCAGTCTGCCTCCAGGTTCTCGCGCGCTCGACATTTACCAAGTGTGGCTTGCCGAGCGCACGAGTTCGACGACGGACGCCAGAACGATCTCGGCGCTTCCTGTGTCCAGTTCCGGTCCGCTCGTATCGGTCATCGTGCCGACGTACAACCGGTCCGAGATGTTGAAGGAGGCGATCGAAAGCATTCTCGCCCAGACGTATCGGTCGTTCGAGATCATCGTGGTGAACGACGGCGGCGAGGATGTGGAGGCGGTGGTCTCGTCGCTCAACTCTGAGGTTGGTGTCATCACGTATGTGAGACACGCTTGCAATCGGGGACTCGCCGCCGCCCGGAACACCGGTCTCCGACTCGCGCGCGGCAAGTACATCGCCTATCTCGACGATGACGATCGCTACTATCCGAACCATTTAGAGACGCTGGTGAGCTTTCTCGAACACAGCGAGTACCGGGTCGCCTACACCGACGCCTGGCGGGTGCACTACGTCAAAGAAGGAACCCGGTACGTCGCTCGGAGCAAGGATCTTCCCTATTCCTATGAATTCCACGCCAACGCGTTGTTGGTGAGCAACTATTTTCCGGTCCTCACCGTCATGCATGAACGAGCCTGCCTGGATCAGTGCGGGCTGTTCGACGAGACCTTGACGACGCATGAGGATTGGGATCTCTGGATCAGAATGTCCCGGGTCCACCCGTTCGCCCACGTGAAGCGGATCACAGCGGAGTTCTCGTGGGTGACCGACGGGAGCACCATGACGAGCCGTCTCGGGCCGGACTTCGCGCGGACGACGGAGATCATTTACCGCAAGTACCGGGCGTATGCCGAGGCGATTCCCAGCGTCTTGGACGCACAGGTCAAACACCTTTCAAAGATGAAAAGCTCGAGTACGCCCTTCACTAGCACAGGCAAGCGGGCCTGTGCGGAGGGGAAGCTCTTCACCTGCTCGATCATCATACCGGTCTGGAACAAGGTCGAGCTGACCAGACAGTGCCTCGAAGCCTTAGCGAAGAGCTCTGAGCAGGCGACGTGGGAAGTGATCCTCGTCGACAACGGCTCGACGGATGAAACGCCGGCGCTGCTTGCCAGCCTCGGCGGCGATGTGCAGATCATTCGCAACCAGGAGAATCTCGGGTTTGCCAAGGCCTGCAATCAAGGTGCGAAGGCGGCGAGAGGCCGCTACCTGGTCTTCCTCAACAACGACACCATTCCGCGACCGGGCTGGCTGGATGCCCTGGTGCGCGAAATCGAGGAACATCCCGACGTCGCCGTGGTGGGGAGCAAGCTGTTGTACCCCGATGGGACGGTTCAGCATGCCGGCGTGGCGTTTTCTCGGAACTGGATCACTCCGTATCATCTGTACCGGGGTTTTCCGGAGGATGCGCCGGCTGTGAACCGCCGGCGAGAATTACAGGCCGTGACGGCCGCCTGCCTGCTTGTCCGCCGGGAGGTGTTCGAGGAGGTCGGCGGGTTCGATGAAGGGTACAGGAACGGCTTCGAAGACGTCGATCTATGCCTCAAGGTTCGCGAGCGAGGGGCGAAGATCGTCTATCAACCGCAGAGCGTGCTCTATCATCTAGAGAGTCAATCTCCGGGGCGCAAGGCTCACGAGGCCGAAAACAGCCGTCTGTCCCTGGAGCGCTGGGGACGGGATTGGCGCTTGACGGACGAAGATCTGCTTGCCTTCGAGGACGGCTTGCGGTGCGACTATCCACTGCCGCATTTCGTCCGGTGGCTTCCCTTGACGAATGACGCGGAACGGGA
>JBBIOW010000100.1:0-10765 GCA_037443165.1 Nitrospiraceae bacterium
CGGCGCATTGCCGATCAGAAGCTGCGCATCGCCGACCAAGAAGGCATGCTGTCGGAGCGCCAGGATGTGCTGATCGGTCCCTTCACCGGTCCCCTTAATCATCTGTTCCCGCGGCTAGATGACTGGCTGAACGACGAACAGGCGTCGCTGCGAGCGGAGATCCGAGAACGAGTCCGTCTGTAACGGAAATTCCTGCCTCAGGAAGGCTCGTCCCTGTACTCCGAACCAACCCACAGAATCTGTGGATAACCATGTGGACAACCGAATTTCCACGCGATGATTCGCAGAAACGGCGAGCCCGCGAGCAACCTGCCCAACTTTTAGGCATTGGGTTCCTTCGTGTTCGGCCTACAAGATCTTGTGGCTGAAATCTTTCAGCTAGGGAATTCACTAGGTTAGACAGTAACTACGAAAAGCGCTGGGGATAGGAAACGCGCTGGAGGCCGGATTTCCGGCAAAAAGTGGGCCTGAACTCGGGCGATTAGAAGATGCGCCGGTAGTGCTTGGAATGGACTCCGGATTCATCCGCGAAACCCAGCGAGGCGATGTCGGGCTGCCCGGTGTCGTGCAGATTGATGCGATAGTGGCCGCGGACCTGCTCCATCGCGTCTTCAAACGGGATCGCCCGCGGATATAGCTCGCCCGGCGCATGGGCGCCTCGGGCGAGGACGCGGACGGCATCGGGCTGCGCGTATTTCGGGTCCGAGAAAATGTAAATGTCCGCCACGGCATGGTCGCCGAGTTGGTGGCCGGGCGTCGTCGGCGGCAACAGGTTGGCCAAGGTGTTGGAAAGCCGCGCGTCGCGGAACCGCTTCAGCAGGCCGACGATCTGGCTGTTGGTCGCCTGGACCGGGACGACGATGCTGATGGCGTTCACGTCCGGAATGGCGGCGTGAACTTTGTAGATGACCGGCGCGGCGTCGGCGTCATCGGGAATCGCAGTCGGGACCGGCTCGGGATTCGCGGCCTGCTTGTGCTTGGAGCTCGGGACAATGAGGGCGATGAACGTCCACAATCCGAAGATCACGCCGAAGACGACGATGAGCGGATGCACCCCGGCGCGCTTGCCTTCCTGGTAGGAATTCTCCTCGCGCTCCATAGGTCACCTGCGCCCTGGGCTGCGGCGTCACGATCCGGTGTCCGGTCGGACCGGCGCCTTGGCTTCTTGCTGTTTGGCTTCCTCCCACAACGCGTCCATTTCGGCGAGCGACAGGTCGCCGAGCGGCCGGCCCTGACGTGCCGCCTCGGCTTCGATGTGGCGAAACCTCTCCGAAAACCGGTTCGTGGCGCGGCGCAGCGCGTCTTCCGGGTTGACGTTGAGCAAGCGGGCCAGGTTCACGAGCGAGAACAGGATATCTCCAAGTTCCGTCGCCACGGCCTCCGGCGACGCGGCCCCGGCGCCGTCGGCCAAGGACGAGGAGTCGCCGCGGGACGGAGGCGACAGTTCGGCCCGCAGTTCCTGGATTTCCTCTTCGATCTTGTCGAGCACCTGTTCGATGCCCTGTGCGTTATGCGGCCAATCAAAGCCGACGCGCGACGTTCTGGCCTGGATCTGATACGCCAGCAGCAGGGCCGGTAAAATACCGGGCACGCCGTCAAGGACGGAGCGCGTCCCTCCGGATTGTTCCCGCTCGGCCCGTTTGATGTCTTCCCAGCGGCTCAGCACCTGGTCCGCGTCGACCGCCGATTCGCCTTGTGGACCTCTTGCGAACACGTGCGGATGCCGGCGGATGAGCTTGTCGGCCAGCATCCGCATGACCTCCTCGATCGTGAAAGCGCCGGCTTCCGTCGCGATCTGGGCGTGGAATAGGACCTGCAGCAGCAGGTCGCCCAGCTCCTCTTTGAGCTTGGCCGTGTCCCGTTTGTCGATGGTTTCCAGGACTTCGTAGGCTTCTTCCAGAAGGTAGGGCTTCAACGACTCATGGGTTTGCTTGCGGTCCCAGGGACAGCCGTCGGGCGCCCGGAGCGCGGCCATCAGGTCCACGAGCTTGCTGAAACTCTGCGACATGCGGAAGACCTTGTTGCGTCGGCCAGATTGCGGTGCTGCGGAGCCCATTATACCGACTTCTGTCGCCGCTTCAATGCCCGTCCGCGGCTTGCGCTCACGATTCAACGTGTGATAGCTTACGTCTCGCTTTCTCTGCCTGGATGACGGTGGTGACGATGAGCGGAGTGGAGGAGAGAGGCTTTGTCATCCGAGATCGCCGGGGAAGGGGGAATTCAGAAGAGTCTGCGCCCGCCGGTCGAGCCGATACCGCGTCGGAAACCCGTTCGACGGACGCTTCCGCACCGGCTGCGGGGCAGTCGTCCGGGCCGAATGTTCCCGTCACGTTTTCGTCGTTCGTCATCTCCCTCGGCACGTCCGCCTTTATGCTGATGGGCGAACAGGTGGATCCTCAGCAGCAAAAGGTTCCGGTCAACCTGCCGCAAGCCAAAGAGATCATCGATCTCCTGTCCGTTCTGGAAGTCAAAACGAAGGGCAACCTGACTTCGGAAGAGCAGGGGGTGCTGGGCGAGATGCTCTACGCCCTGCGCATGAAGTACGTCGAGTTGGCGACGGGCAAGCACGCGATCCACACGCCATAAGCGCCGAAGCGCGCTTCGGTCGCCGGCTCCTTCCGCAGTCTCCCACCCTGTCCCGTCCGTCGCCGGGCCAGATGTCGCCCCCGTCCGTCGCGGTTTGACAAAGAGCTTTTGAGACTCCGCTGTGAATTCGCTATAGTGACGTGACGGCGTTCAGGGAGCGTTCTGAGGGTCGGATGTCGGAACCGCTTGAAGTCGGCAAGGTCGAAACGCCGGTCGCGACGCTGAAGAGTTCCAGCGATCAGCCGGGCGACACCGCGCCGTCGTCGGGCGGTGCAAAGCCGGCAATCCGCCCGATCGGCCAGGCACCCGCAGGTCCCACCGAGCCGGATCGCCGCACGATGCATTTGCGGCCGGTGTGGATTGTCTTGATTCTCCTTCTTCCCTGCCTGGCCCTCACGGTCTACTACTCCCAATACGTGCCGGGGACCGCCGAATCCGGCTCTTTCCTGCCCAGCACCGGGTACGCCTTCGTGTTGTTGTTGATCAACCTCGATCTGATCGGCCTGGTCGTACTGGTCCTGTTGCTCTCGCGCAACCTGATCAAAGCCTATTTCGAACGCCGGCACCGGCTGGCGGGATCGGGCTTCCGCGCCAAACTGGTCGCGGCGTTCATCGGCTTTTCGCTGATCCCGACCGTGCTCCTGGCGTTCGTGGCGAGCGGACTGGTGAACAAGGCGGTGGACGTGTGGTTCAGCGATCAGATCGAGCGCGTGATGAAGGATTCCTACGAAGTGGCGAGGATGCATCACGCGGGCCACATCGCCTTGGCGGTGAACAGCGCGCGGGCCATCAGCCACGAAATCTACCGCGAAGACCTGCTGACACACGAACAGCGCGACCTGCTGGTGGCGACGATGGCGCGCAAACGGGTGGAATACAACGTCGCCGGCATCGAGGTCTTCTCCGCCAAGATGGAGACCCTCACCAAGGCCCTCAATCCGGATGTGCCGGCGATGGTGCTGGATTTGCCGATCGGCCAACTGGTCCTGCAGGTCCTGAACGAAAAGCAGGAGCTCACCTCCGTGCAGGAAGCGCAGAACGGGCGGCTGATCCGCGCAGGGGTCCCCATCGCCTCGAACGCCCGGCGCGGCGAGATCGATGGCGTGGTGGTGGTGGACGTCTACGTGCCGGAATCGCTGTTGGCCAAGATGGAAGGCATCGGCCGGCAGTACACCGAATACAAACAAATCAAGGCGATGAAGAATCCCATCAAGGCGGGCGCATACCTCTTCGTCGCCGTCATCACGGTCCTGATTCTGTTCGGCGCGACCTGGTTCGGCTTCTATGTCGCACGCGGCATCACGGTGCCGATCCAACGGCTGGCCGAAGCGACCGAGGCCATCGCGCAGGGCGACTTGAACGTGAACATCCAGGTCAAGGCCACCGACGAGATCGGGACGCTGGTGGATTCGTTCAACCGGATGACCGAGGACCTGCGGTCCAGCAAGTCGAAACTGGAAGAGGCCAACGTCTCGCTTCGCCAGTCGAACCTCGAACTCGATCGCCGCCGCGCCTACATCGAGACAGTGGTGGATACGATCGCGGCCGGCCTGCTCTCGATCGACCGCCACGGGATCATCACGACCTTCAATCCGTCGGCCGAGCGCATCCTCGGTCTGTGGGGAGATCGGTTCCGCGGCCGGCCGGCCAACGAAGCCTTCAAGGAATTCGGGCTGGACCTGTTTCAGACGGTGTATGACCGGATGCGGGCCGATCAACGGGACAATCTGGCGATCGAAGGACAGGTGGAAGTGCAGGGCAAATTTCTCACGATCGGTCTGAGCTGCTCGCGGATGCGGGATGAAGCCAACAAGGACCTGGGCTTCGTGCTGGTGTTCGAGGACCTCACCGAATTGATCAAGGCCCAAAAGGCGGCCGCCTGGCAGGAAGTCGCCCAACGGGTCGCCCACGAGATCAAGAATCCGCTGACGCCGATCCAACTGTCGGCCCAGCGGCTGCGAAAAAAATTCTTCGACAAAGCGCCGGACTTCGACCGGATCTTCGACGAGTCCACCCTGGTGATCGTCAACGAAGTCGCCAGTCTCAAACAGATGGTGGACGAATTCTCCAAGTTCGCCCGGATGCCGGCGCCGAGCCTGGCGCCGGGATCGATTCATGATGTGATTAAAGAGGTGGCGGCTTTGTATCAAGGAGCGCATCGCGATGTGGAATTCATCTTGAGCCTGGACGACGATCTCCCGGCGCTGAATTTCGATCGCGAGCAGATCAAGCGGGTGTTCGTGAACTTGTTCGATAACGCCGTGCAGGCCATGAATCAGAAAGGCCGGCTTTGGGTCTCGACACGGTACGACACCAAGCGGCGCCGGGCGATCGTGAGCATAGCCGACGAGGGCGTGGGAATTGCGCCCGAGGATCAGGACAAATTGTTCGTGCCGTACTTTTCGCGCAAAAAAACCGGAACGGGGTTGGGCCTGGCCATCGTGCGCCGCATCATCACCGATCACGAAGGGCAGATCCACGCGAGCCACAACCAACCCAAAGGCGCGGTGTTTACGTTCGAATTGCCGGTGTGAAGGCCGTGAGTCGTGATGCATGAAGCATGACGAGCGCAAAGTAAAAAAGGTGGCATTCATGATCTCTACTTGTCACGTGTCACGCATCACGCGTGACGGGTAACGAGGGAAACATGTCGGCGACGATTCTGATTGTGGACGACGAAGTGTCCATTCTGAATTCGCTGAGCAGCATTCTGGAAGACGAAGGGTACGAGGTCGTCGTGGCGAAAAGCGGCGTGGAGGCGCTGAAGATCTTCGCTTCGGATCCGCCCGACCTGGCGCTGCTAGACATTTGGATGCCTGAGATGGACGGCCTCGAGACCCTCCGTCGCATCCGGGAGCTGGCTCCCCAGGCAATGGTCATGATGATGTCCGGCCACGGCTCCATCGAGACCGCCGTCAAAGCGATCAAGCTGGGCGCCTACGATTACATCGAGAAGCCGCTGTCGCTGGAGAACGTGACGCTGCGCGTCAAGCACGCGCTGGATCAGCATCGGCTCGAGCAGGAGAACTTGAGTCTCCGGACCAAGGTCGAAAAGCGGTTCGAGCTGGTCGGCAATTCGCCGGCCATGCAGCGACTCCGGCAGTTGATCGCTACTGCAGGCCCCACCAATAGCCGGGTCCTGATCTCCGGCGAGAACGGCACCGGTAAGGAGTTGGTGGCCCGCGCCATCCATCAGCAGAGCCCGCGCGCGGACCGGCCGTTCGTCGCGGTGAATTGCGCTGCGATCCCCGAGACGCTGATCGAGAGCGAGCTGTTCGGCCATGAAAAAGGAGCGTTCAGCGGGGCCACCTCGATGAAGCGCGGGCAGTTCGAACAGGCCGACGGCGGCACCCTGTTTCTCGACGAGATCGGCGACATGAGTCTCAGCACGCAGGCGAAGGTACTGCGGGTGTTGCAGGAGCAGCAATTCACCCGTGTCGGAGGGACGAAATTGTTGAGGGTCGATGTGCGGGTGCTGGCCGCATCCAACAAGGATCTGCCCAAGGAAATCGAGAAGGGGACGTTCCGTGAGGATTTGTTCTACCGGCTGAACGTCGTCCCGATCGACGTGCCGCCGCTCCGCGAGCGCCGGGAGGATATTCCTTCGCTGGTGCGGCATTTCATGCACCTCAACGCGGAGGAGCAAGGTCTGAAAGTGAAGCAGGTCTCGCCCGAGGCCATGGATCTGCTCCAGCAATATGATTGGCCCGGCAATATTCGGGAGCTTCGCAATTTGATCGAACGCCTGCTAATCATGGTGCCGGGCAACGTGATCGAGGCGTCGCACGTCGCGATGTCCTTGCACTCCCGCCCCGCTGCCCCTGCTCCGGCGGCCGCTCCGGCCGGTTCGCTGCTCACCAAACGCTACGACTCGCTTCGCGACGCGCGTAACGCGTTCGAGAAGGAGTACATCTCCCGGAAACTGCGCGAGCACAACTGGAACATCTCGCGCACCGCCGACGATCTCAAGATCGAGCGCAGCCACTTGCATCGAAAGATCAAGTTGCTCGAAGTGGAGATGCGGCCGGAGGGCTGAGGCGGGGCTCGCCCGTCCTGTCGCTGGACAGCCCGGCCGGTCCGGCGCCTCACCGACTCGGCGGCGCGCACAGACGTGGTCCGACTTATTCGTCGGACCGTGTGCCCTCGCGCCCCACCCACACCTGCTGGGCGGGTACCCGAGGGACCCCGCTGCGGGGATATCCGTTGCCGGGGTACCCATTGCTTCATCTTCCAATGGGTCGCGTGCAACGGGTCAGGGCTTCCTGTCCAGCACCACCCACGAGCCAGAACGGTGGATGTCGAAGGGTGTGAAAGTTTGCTGAGGGCTCGTCCGCAAGGGCGCGTTGACCACTGCCCGGCGACCGCCGTCGGCAGTTGGAAGGGGAAAAGCATGGAAGGCTGAACGATTGACTGTAGATGAGGGTAACAAATCAAGCAGCGATCGAGCCTCGACATGGTTGGACCTATGCGCGGCGAGTCGGTGACCGTCACTATTGAAAAGCTGGTGCAGGGCGGGAAGGGACTCGCCAGGCATGACGGGCGGGTGTTGTTCGTGCGCGGGGCGATTCCGGCGGAGACCGTTTCAGTCACCGGAGGGGCGCTGATAAGAGGTTATCAGGAGGCGGTGATCAACGAAGTGCTGCAGGCGTCGCCGGACCGAGTCGTCCCGCCCTGCCCGGTCTATGAGACATGTGGGGGATGCCAACTGCAGCATATCCGATATGAGGCGCAGCTTGAACTGAAGCGCGGCATGCTGAAAGAAACCCTGGCGCGGGTGGGGAAGTTGCAAGTCGACGACATCGCTCCGGTCATTCCTTCGCCGAACGCGTATGGGTATCGCAGTTCGGTTCGCTTCACCGTGTTTCGGCAACGGAGAGGATTTGCGCTGGGTTTCCATCAGGAGGACTCGCACAAACCGGTTGAAGCGGCATGTTGTCTCCTGGTGCCGGAGGCGATGCGCTCGCTCGTCGCACGTGTGAGCGAGCGGTTGGCCGATACCCGGACCTTGCCGGTGCGACTGGAGGAGCTAGAGGTCAAGTATTCGGTCGCATTTGGTTCGATCCTGCTGGTCTATCATACCGGGCCGGCAACACAGGAACAGGCTTGCGAACTCTGCAATCGCTTGGGCGATGGCCTGAATGCGGTCGGTCAGGTCGTCGTCGGCCGGAATGGAAAGCGATGGGTAACCGGTCAGGATTGGATCGCCGATCGGCTCGGCGAGCTGATTGTTCGGATCAGCGATCGGTCGTTCATGCAGGCCAACTGGGTGCTGAACGAGACGCTTTCGCGGACGATTGTCGAGTGGGCGGCGCCGTCGCCGGGACTGCGCGTGCTCGAATTGTTCGCCGGGATCGGCACGCTCGGATTGCCGATCGCGAAGCGGGGCGCTCTGGTGACGCTGGTGGAGGCGAACCCCTGGGCGATGGCCGATGCGCGACATGCGGCGAAGGTGAACCATGTCGGCCGTTGCCGGTTCCGGTCCAAATCGGTTGAAGCGTTTGTGGAGATGGTGCATCCCGGCGAGTATGACGTGGCGCTGGTCGATCCACCGCGCACCGGGTTGAGCGAAGCCTGCGTCCAAGGGTTGATGCGTCTGGGTTCTTCCCGGCTGCTGTACCTCTCCTGTGATCCGCCCACCTTGGCGCGCGACCTGGCCCGTCTCTGCGCCGGCGGCTATCGGATCACCCGTGTCCAACCGTTCGACATGTTTCCCCAGACCGCGCACCTGGAAACGCTGGTGGAATTGGCGCGTTGACCCCCTGCTTTACCCTCATTCCTGAAAAGAGAGGGAATGGTGGGGGGCGGTTTCGTTGACCGCCTGGGGATGCCTCCGCTAAGATGCGCTCTCCTATGACGACCTACCGCCAAGCAGGAGTGGACATCGAAGCCGGCAATGAGTTCGTGCGTCGGATCACGCCGCTCGTCCGGTCCACCTTTCGGCCTGAAGTGCTGACCGATCTGGGCGGCTTCGGCGGGCTGTTTCGCTTCCAGGCGGATCGGTACACGGATCCGGTGTTGGTCTCGGGAACCGACGGCGTCGGGACCAAGCTCAAAATCGCCTTCCTAATGGACCGCCACGAGACGGTCGGCATCGATCTGGTCGCCATGTGCGTGAATGACGTCGCGGTCAGCGGCGCCGAGCCGCTCTTTTTTCTCGACTATCTGGCGACCGGGAAGCTCAGTGTCGAGAGAGCCGAGGCCATCGTGCGCGGCATCGCGGAAGGCTGCCGGCAGGCAGGCTGCGCCTTGATCGGAGGAGAAACCGCCGAGATGCCGTCCTTCTACGCGGACGGGGAGTACGATCTGGCCGGCTTCGCGGTCGGCGTGGTGGACCGTCCGAAGCTGATCGACGGACGAGACATCGCTCCCGGCGACGTGCTGATCGGGCTGGCGTCCACGGGCCTGCACAGTAACGGCTATTCGCTGGTCCGGCGCGTGCTGCTGGACGAATGCGGATTGAAGGTGGACAGCCGTTTACCCGAATTGGACCAATCGCTCGGTGAGGCGCTGCTTACGCCGACGCGCATCTACGCCAAGCAAATCCTCGCGCTGGCGAGGGAATTCTCCATCAAGGGCGTCGCGCATATCACCGGCGGCGGCATTACGGACAATCTCCCGCGCGTGTTGCCCAAAGGATGCCGAGCGAGAATCCGCCGTGGTGACTGGCCGGTGCCGGCGATCTTCGGAGTGATCCAGCAGCGCGGACGCGTTGACCGAGACGAGATGTATCGCGTGTTCAACATGGGGATCGGGCTGATCCTGATCGTGCCGCCGTCGGTCGCCGAAGGAGTGATCGCCCGCGCCGTTCAACTGGGGGATCTCGCGTATCGGATCGGCGAGATCGTGGCTTCCGGGTCGAAACACCAACAGGTCGAATATGTCGGCTAACCGGACGACGCCGCTCCGCCTGGGGGTGTTAGCCTCCGGCCGGGGATCGAACCTTCAAGCGATCATCGATGCGATCGAAGCCGGGTCGCTCTCGGCACAGATCGCTGTGGTGATTAGCAACAAGAAGGACGCCCAGGCGCTCGAGCGGGCGAGGAAGCACGGGGTTCTCGATGTGTTTCTCGATCCCAAACCCTTTGCCGGCCGGCCGGACGGCCGGGAGGCTTACGACCGCGCCATCCTCGACGTGCTGCGTAAATACGACGTCGAACTGGTGCTCCTCGCGGGCTACATGAAAATCGTCACGCCCGTTCTGATCAACGCGTACGAGAACCGCATGATGAACATCCATCCGTCGCTCCTGCCGGCGTTCCCAGGGCTGGACGTGCAGAAGAAAGCCTTGGAGTGGGGAGTCAAAATCGCCGGCTGTACCGTCCACTTCGTCACCGAAGGAGTGGACGAGGGGCCCATCATCATCCAGGCCGCCGTGCCGGTGCTGGATGGGGATACACCTGAAACCTTGGCCGCACGGATCTTGGAGCAGGAACATCGGATCTATCCGCGAGCGGTGCAGTTGTTTGCCGAAGGTCGTCTCACGGTGGAAGGACGCCGCGTCCGCGTGCACGATGCCATGTCGGACGAGGCAAGAGCGCTGCGGAATCCTGTGTAGACCATGGCCAGTCTGGCTGAGATTCGCGAAGAACAGATTCGGATGCTGCGGCTTCGCCTCCGCGTGGATCTCACCTGTTACCGGTTGCGTTTTACGCCACTGAGCCGGGAAGAAGCAGCGGCCTTGATCGAGCGGACGAAAACGGAGATTCTTGAGTTGTTTCCGGACAAGGAGCATGTGTTCGAATTGGTGTTGCGCCCTCGTTTCGAACGCATCCTCAATGAACGGGCGCTGGCGGAATGGGGCGTCGCCGATTCCCTCAATTAGCGCGAGAAGTTTCGGTAGAGTCGCCGCCGCCGGTTGTGTATAATTGCACCGGTTTTAAACACGGCGAGCGCCGCTTCCTCCCCGTCTCCTCCGCAGCCGAGATGCCCGAGCAATCCCGCTCAGGCCAAGCCTGCGGCCAAGAAGTATGGCGCTCGCTTCTTTACTTTTATTAGCTAACAGCGAATAGCGAGCAGCTAACAGCACGGAGTCTGGCTATTCGCTTGCAGTACGGTGGGGGGCTAGCTCAGTTGGGAGAGCACGACGTTCGCAACGTCGGGGTCGCGGGTTCGACTCCCGTGCCCTCCACCAATCGTCAGTTTTGCCCCTGGCGGCCACGAGCCGCCAGGGGTTTTCGTA
>JBBIOW010000101.1:0-7422 GCA_037443165.1 Nitrospiraceae bacterium
CGCACAACGGCCGGAAGACGTGCAGGCCATCCTGGCCGCCAACTGGCAGTAGGAGGGAGGTTCGCGTGCGGTGGATGGCGCTCTTCCTGCTGGCATTGGGGAGCGCCATCTCCGCCGCGTTCACAACGGAGATGTCCGCATTTGTCCTGCCTCGCGAGCAGTTCCGAGCCGGACCGCGTATCTTGCGTGTGTGAGGGGACCTCTAAGTTTTCAACAGTCCGGTAGGAGAATGGCCCGGAAGTCTTAACCCTAATCCGAGAATGATTTCGAAGTCCCGAGGCGAAATGCCCGCGGGTGGCGTGGCGAACGGGGCGCCCCACCGCGCGCAACGGAAGGGCCCCGCTGGGGGATGGGTGGAGTGAGCGGGGCACCCGTTGCATCTGCCGAGCAACGGGTCCCGGGCTGTTCGCCGCAACAGGACCCACGGAGGACACCAACGCGACAAGATTTATTTTCGGATTAGGGTTCATTGCCTTGTCGATTCCCCGCTTCCGCCCTGCGATGAAGCACGATCTCGTTCTGAAGGGATGACCCTACACTACCTGCGCCTTGACTGGGCCGGGGTCTCCGCCTTGCCCACCCTTTAACCTTCAGCGACCACTGAAGAAATGCCTGATGCTGGGTGCACTGCTGCGCTGGCACAGCGGTTGCTGAGTTGTATTCCGGAGGGCCGATCATCCAAGCGGGATCGCTGGTTCAAGCAGGGGAGGACGACCTATGGCGTGGACGTGGCGGGTCTTTCGGGCTTATCGCAAATGGAAGCACGCGACGACTCCCGTGTTGTTGAACACCGAGACCGGGGAGTTGATCGGATTCGACACCTATACCACGCCGGGAGAAGGAAACTGGGTGCTCCGACGCCCGCTCACATTGCCCGGGAGCACGCTCCCGCTCTTCCTGACCGCGAAACTTTCCAAGGGCGGTGAGCCCTCCGGCGGTGAAGGTCGTTCACATACGTCCGAACAAGCGATATGAGAGCCTGGCTAACCCGACATCAGCCGGGACCTCAGGCCCGTCATCGCGTCTCTGCTGACCCGCTCCCGTTACCCGGTTTACTCTCCTCCGGTGGTTCCTCTTTCCTGTTCGCGAGCAAATAATCGGCGGCGAATTGGGCGAGGTGCCGATTGAGCTGATCGAGGACGCTGGTCTTGGCTTTGTCCCGGGTCCCGAACACATACGACTGGAGATCCCAGGCCCGCCCGGCTGTCAGCAGGGCCGTGTCCTGAAAGACTGCTTTCCTGGTGACTTCGACCGCGACGTGTCCGAAGAACCCCTTGAACGTGTCCGTGGACGCGTCTTGGAGGAACACCTTGCATTCAATGCGGTCCGGGCAACCGGGCTCGACCTTCAGGCGCGGCGCGTGGGTCTTCAATCCCGCATGGATCGCTTCCCGCAACACGTCGGTCGTGAGGCCGAAGGAGCCGCCGACTTCCCAGATGGACGCTTGGATGGACACGCAGTCGAGCCGCCCGAGAAAGGGATCGGCAGCGGCGGGTTGCGGGATGAGCCACAGCAGCGTGGGGAGCGTCCAGGCCGCGCGGCGCGAACGAACGCCAGCTTGATGAGGGGTTCCCATGGTGTTCATGCGGTCCGTAGTCTGACCGCCCCTCATGGAGCCGACAAGCCGTGTCGGTATCCGGCTCCGTGCCCGTTTCGACGGGACTCCATCGATCCCGTCGGTGACCTCGATGCCTGACAACCTAGGCTTCCTCTCTTTCCATGTCAAGCGATGTCATCTTGTCGGCGTGCCGATGCCCGGAAGGCCGAGGAGCCTGGTCCCGGGCGAATTCCCGTGCGGGAAACGTGTATTTGCAAGACATGAAGGCGGTCCCGCCCTATACTGCCGAGACAGGTGCGCTGTCGAGCCTGGAACGCGGCGATCGCGTCGTTGCCGTGTCGGCGCGGATCTTCTTGCCCTCCCAAGTTAACCGATGCGTAGATCTCTCGCACAGAGGTTCGCCGCTGTCATAGGGCGAGCGCGGAGCCTGCCGTTGGCGGTGATGACCGCCGGGGTCGCGCTGACCGTCGCGTTCATGGCGTTGGTCGGATGGAGCGGCTGGAACGTGTTCGAGCGTTTGCTGTCCAGCGAGCACACCGAAGTGACGTTCCAGAGACTCAGCGGCGACATCGTCTACCTCGACGAAGCGCTGACCATTTCGGCGCGGATGGCCGCGCTGACGGGCGACCCTCAGTGGAAGACCCGCTACCGGCGATTGGAGCCCCGACTGGCCGGCGTCATCCGGGAGACGATCGAACTGGCGGGCGACGTCGGCGCTCGGGAACCCGCCGCGAGAATCGACGAGGCGAAGCACAAGCTGGTGGAGATGGAATCCCGTGCGTTCGCGCTGCTGGAGCTGGGACAGCGCCGGGCCGCCGCGGCGCTGCTGTTCGGTGACGAATATGAGGAGCAAAAGCGAAACTATGCCGAAGCGACCAGGCTGACCGTGGAGACCGTTCGTGCGCGGATCAGGGCCCGGTTCATGGACGTGCAGGGACAACTCGTCGTCGCCGTCGTGGTCTGGCTGATCTGCCTTGCGATCCTCGCGCTGGCCTGGCTCACCATCCTGTATCTTATGCGGCGATATCACAAAAACCGTGACCGGACGGAAGCGGAACTTGCGGCGGCACGGCGGCAAAGCGTCCTGATCCTGAACTCAGTGGATGTGGGTATTTATGGCATCGATACCGAGGGACGGATTCTGTTTACCAATCGCGCGGCGGCGGCCCTGCTCGGATATCGCGAACATGAATTGATCGGGCAGCAGGCCCACCGCCTCCTTCACCATCATCGTGTGGATGGCCGGGATTATCCGAGAGAAGCGTGCCCCAAATACCGGACGTTGCACGACGGCGAGGTCCGGCAGGTCGAAGGCGAGGTGTTCTTCCGCAAGGACGGGAGCAGCTTCCCGGTCTCATATGTCTGCTCGCCGATACGGGACGAGTCTGGCTCGATCACCGGCGTGGTTATGTGCTTCCACGGCATCACGGAGCGGAAGCAGGCAGAGGAAGCCCTGCGCGTCAGCGAGGCCCGACTGCGCACCATCGTCGAAAGCGAGCCGGAATGCGTAAAGGTCGTGTCGGTGGACGGGCGGCTGCTGGACATGAATCCGGCCGGCCTGCGGATGGTCGAAGCGACCGACCTCGGGAGCATGATCGGCCGGCCGATCGTTCACCTGATTCATCCCGAGGACCGCGCGGCGTTCCTCAATCTGCACCGGCGAGCGTGCTGCGGAGACACCGGCCGGCTTCAGTTCCGTCTCATCGGCCTGAAAGGCACCGAGCGGTGGATGGAAACCCACTCCACGCCGCTTCGCGACGGCGACGGCACCGTGACCTCCGTCTTGAGCGTCACGCGCGACATCACCGAGCGGAGGCTGGTTGAGCAACGGTTCCGCGAGAGCGAGGAGCGTTTCCGCCTGCTGGCCAAAGCTACGAACGATGCCATCTGGGACTGGAATCTGGAGACCAACGAGCTCTGGTGGAACGAGGGCTTCGAGACCCTGTTCGGCTATCGGCGGGATGAAGTGGAGGCGACCATCGAATCGTGGACGACCCGCATCCATCCCGACGACTATGACCGCATTGTCCCGGATATCCACCGCGTCATCGCCGGCGGCGGCGAACACTGGTCGGGAGAATACCGCTTTCGGCGCAAGGACGGCGCCTACGCCTACGTGCTGGACCGCGGCCACGTCATTCGCGATCCGTCCGGCAAGGCCGTGCGTATGGTCGGCGGCATGACGGATCTTGACCGAGCGGAAGAATCTGGAAGCCCAGTTGCTGCACAGCCAAAAAATGGAAGGCATCGGTCGGCTGGCTGGGGGGATCGCGCACGATTTCAACAATCTCCTGACCGTCATCAACGGGTATTGCGAACTGCTGTTGGAGGAAAGCCGCGACGCCAGCCGGAGTCATGTCGAGCAGATCGCGTTGGCGGCCGAACGGGCCGCGACATTGACCAGTCAGTTGCTCGCATTCAGCCGGCGCCAGGTTGCGCAATTCAAGGTGATGGACCTCAACGCCGCGCTGGAGAACGTCAGGCATCTGCTGATCCGGCTCATCGGCGAGCCCATCGAGTTGGTCATGATCCTGGATCCTGCGCTGGGACGGATCACGGCCGATCCCGGCCAGATCGAGCAGGTGGTCATGAACTTGACCGTCAATGCGCGCGACGCGATGCCGCAGGGCGGGACGCTGAGGATCCGCACGGCCAACGTCACGCTGGACCGACCGGACGTTCATGCGCGGTTTACGGTTCCGGCCGGCTCGTACGTGATGCTGGAGGTGGCCGACACGGGAATCGGCATGGACGCGGACACGCAGGCGCACATCTTCGAGCCGTTCTTCACGACGAAAGCTCAGGGGGAAGGGATGGGGTTGGGGTTGTCCACGGTGTACGGGATCGTGAAGCAAAGCAACGGGTACATCCTCGTGGACAGTCAGCCGGGCCGGGGGGCGACCTTTACGATCTTGCTGCCCAGAGCCATGGAGGAGGCCGCGACCCTTGCAGGGTCGCCGTCGGAAAACAGACCGCTGACCGGACGGGAGACCGTGCTGTTGGTGGAAGACGAGGACATGATCCGGGATCTCATCCGGCATATTCTCGAATCGCACGGCCATCCCGTCCTCGTCGCATCGAAAGGACAGGAAGCGCTGGACCTCGCGAAACGCCACGCCGGTCCGATCGATCTGCTCGTGACCGACGTCGTGATGCCGGGCATGAGCGGGCGGGAGTTGGCCGATCGACTCGCCCAATCCCGCGCGAATCTGCGCGTGCTGTATATGTCAGGGTACACCTACAACGAGATCGGCCGGCACGGCGTACTGGGGTCCGATATTGCGTTCATTCAGAAGCCCTTTTCCCCGGACGGGTTGATGCGGAAGGTGCGTGAGGTCCTGGATGCGACTCATGCCGCGTGAAGAGACGACGATCCAACCGAAAACCGGAGCCGCGACGTTCCCGCTTCTGTCCGGTGTCGCGATGATCCTGCGCTACGGCGGAAAGGTCGGAGTGGGCTGGCTCGCCGTCGCCGGGCTGGCTTTGGCGGGCGGCGACACGTACCAGTCGGTGATGAGCAAGGATCGGAAGGTTTGCGAGGCTATGGTTGAGGTGTTGAACCGCGACACGGGGTGGGACGGCGACCTCCGCTACGAGCACGATGTCTTTCGGCGCATCGCCTGGACCCCTGTGAAGTTGAGCGGGCAGGCGCCCCGTGACGGGCGGTGCTCGACGTTGGAGCAGGCGCGGTTCGACCTCGACAACGACGGCCGGCAAGACCTCGTGATCCGCAGCAGCTTTTGCATGCGCGGCCTCCCCAGCGACAGCCTCTACGTATTCCCGTCGGACAGCACGGTGCTGGAGCAGGCGACATGGCAGGATCTGAGCCCGCTGCACGCGACCGCCGAGAAATTCGAGCGGACCGGCGGTGCCTACCCGCTAGAAGAGTTGCCGGCCGAGGATGCCCGAAGGAACGCGTCGCCGCCGGCCGGCGTCTTCACGCTGCGGCCGTTCATGTTCGAGAAAAGATCCTATGTCAGCCTGACGGATGCCCGTCGAGCCTGGATCGTCATCGCGAACTATCTGCAGGGCGGGCGCCTGCAAGACGTCTGCTATTTCTATGCTCCTTCAAGGGAGCTACGTCCTGTCAAATGACCGTGCGGTCAGCGGTCAGGTCTCAGCCATCAGCCTCCAGCTATCAGCTTTCATCCGTGTCGCCTTGCCGCCGGAGCTAAGGCGTCCCATGCGATCGCCTCCGCGCATCGCTCGCCGCTGACGATCGCGCTTTCCAGCGAGGCGGGCCAACCGGTGTCGGTCCAGTCTCCCGCGACCAGCAGGTTGGCAAACGGGCTCCGAGGCAGCGGCCGCATGGCTCGCGTGCCAGGACGGAGGGAGAGCCACGCCCGCGGCTCTCGCATGACCCGCGCGGCGCTCAGTGGAGCGGAGGCGAGCGCCGGTATGGCGACGGCTGTGTCGCGCTGCGCGGCCCGAATCAATTCCGAATCGGTGAGCTCCAGCGACTCGGCGGTTCCGGCAGCGACGGCCGAGACCCAGACGCCCTCTCCCTGCGAGTCTCGCTCGGGCCGGCTGACAATCCAATGGAACGTCCGTCCTGCCAGGAGCACGACGCGGGACGCCGGCAGGCGCGTGTCGAAACGGAGATGAACCGCCAGGGCCGGGGAGTCAGCCAGTTGCGCCAGTTGCTGAAAGTAGGCGAAGTGCGTGACGATCCGCTCGGGAATGAGCGCGCTCAATCCCCTGTGCGGCAGGGCGGCGATGTACCAGTCTGCAGTGAGGGTCTCGCCGTTGCGCAGGTGCACGCCGGCGACGCGGTCGTCGTCGAACACGAGCCGCGCGGCGGCCGAGTTCAGCCGCAGCGTGACGCCGGCGCGCAGCAAGCGCTCCTCAAGCGGATCGAGCAGCCAACGGCCGGCCTCTGTCGGCGGAATCGTGACGGCCGAATCGCGCTGTCGCGAGAGAAAGCACCGCTTCAGCATGTTCGCGAACATGGCGGCCGATACCGTTTTGAGGTCATCGCCCAGAAGGAATCGGGACAGCGGGTTCCAGACCGTCGCCCGCGCGGCCTGCGACTGGCCAGTCTCCTCCAACCAGGCATCGGCCGTCCGAAGCTCCAAGTTCTGCGGGAGCGGGGGATCGCCTTCCCAGGTCCGTTCCAGGAATGAGAGGAGGCGCCAGCGGTCTCGGAACGAAAGCGCCGTGAACAGCGCCACGCCGCCGAGGGTATGCCAGGGGCCGGGTGCCCACAGGCGGGGGAACCGCACGCGCCGGTCGGTGGCGGGGAGCAGCTCGAATCCGCTCGTGGGTATTGAGCGGACCAGAGGAGCCGTTCCGCAGCGATCCAGGAGATCCCACGTCGCGGTCTGGCAGCCTAATAAGACGACCGGCCTAGTCGCCGGGAGGCGCGGTCCTCCGGCCGGCTGCTCGGCGTCGGTGCAATCGATCAGGCGCCCGCCGAGTCCGCCGTGTTGCTCGCACAGGGTGACCGTGAAGCCCCGCTCGGTCAGCTTGAGTGCCGCGGTGAGCCCCGCCGCGCCTCCACCGATGACAAGAACAGATGGTTTCATTGCCTACTATGGGCTCGAGGCTAGAGGCGAGTGGCTAACGAAAGCCGGGATCGCAGCCACACACCAGCGGCGATGGCCAGTCGATGGGAGGAAGAAAGGCTGATGCGTGGTCCGAACACGCGGTAACCGGATCGCTCGATGCGCCCGAGAATCCGGACATACACCCCGCGCATGATTTCCGCTGCGGTCAAGGCGCGCCGGTCGTGCGTGGGCAGGGCGGTGATCGCCGCCTGCGCCTTGTCGTAAAACCTGCGCGCCCGCGCAGACTCGAACCGCATCAGCTCCAAGAATGTCGGCGAATACGTCCGTTTGAACAGATCGTCTTCGCTGTACCCGAAC
>JBBIOW010000101.1:7445-10734 GCA_037443165.1 Nitrospiraceae bacterium
AAATGCGGCCGCGCTCCGCGTCCGCCCCCACGTCCCTCAGGATGTTCGTGAGCTGGAACGCCGTACCCAGATTGACGGCGTAGTCGCGCGCGCAGGGGGAGGTCGTGCCGAAAATATGCAGACAAATCAACCCGACGACCGAGGCGACGCGGTAGCAATAGAGCGAGAGCTCCTGAAACGTCGAATACCGCGAGATCGTCAAGTCCATTTCCACGCCGTTGATGAGCTCGTCGAAATAGTCCTGTGGAATGGCCAAGCGGCGGGCATGTTCCGCCAGACTGATCGTGACCGGGTGGCTCGGGGATCCGCGATAGGCGGCGGTCAGTTCCTCGCGCCAGCGACGAAGCTGGTCGTGCGGATCACTTCCGGGAGGCGGTTCGTCCACCGCGCTGTCCACTTCCTTGCAGAAGGCGTAGGCAGCATACATCGCGTCGCGGCGCGGTTTAGGGAGAAACAGAAAGGAGTAGTAAAAGTTGCTGCCGCTCTTCTTGGTGACCGCGGTGCAGTAGGCTTGGGCGTCGGCAAGGGTCGTGCGCACGGCGTTAGGACGAGGCGTGAAGGAGCATGTCGAGCTGTTGGACGCCTGGAGGCAACGCTTCTCCGAAAACGGTCGGGTGAAAGATCGCGGCCAAGAGCGCCACGCCGTCCGCGAGGCGTGGTCCGGGACGGCTGAAATAGGAGGCCGCCTCCACGACGTAGGCATGGCCCTGTCGCCAGGCTCGCAGTGACCGCCACTCCGGCCGATCGATGAAGGATGCGATCTCTCGCGCCGTCCTGGTGATGGAAAAGCCGCACGGCATCAGGACGACGATGTCCGGATCCGCGGATGTGAGCGCTTTCCAGGTGATCCGTTCCGACGGTGTCCCGCTCGTGCCCAGCGCGTCGATCCCTCCCGCTGCGGCGACCATGTCCGGCACCCAATGGCCCGCCGCGTAGAGGGGCGACAGCCATTCGAGGCAAGCGACCCGCGGACGTGACGGATCGCCGCCGACCCGTTCGCGGATGCGGGCCAGCCTGGCGCGAAGGTCGGCGACGAGCTGCCGCGCCTCGGTCGTCCGCTCGGCCGCGGCGCCGAGCCGTTCGATATCCGTGAGCACATCCTCCATGGCCGTGGGATTCAGCGTCAAGAGGCGTGGCGCACGCGGCAGCGCTTGCATGGCCTGTTGCAGTTGCTCCGGCGTGATCGCGCACACGTGGCAGAGATCTTGGGTGATGACCAGATCCGGTGCGGCCTCGAGGAAACGCGGTTCGTTCAGTCGATATAACCGCCGGCCGGCTTGCAGGGACTCCCGCACGCGGCGGTCGATCTCGTCGCTGGACGTGCGTTCGCCGTCGATGGCGGCCTCGACCAGGACCGGTTTCCCGCGAACGGCCGGCGGATAGTCGCACTCGTGGCTGATACCGACCAGATGATCGGCCAGCCCCAGCGCGGCGACGACTTCGGTGGCTCCGGGCAGGAGCGAGACAATGCGCATGGTCCACTAAGATCGTAAAACGTTATTCGCTAACCGTGAACCGGTACGACGGTTCGAAGGCCGATCATTGTCCGGATAGTCGCCGGTGTCGTTTCACGATGAACGTTGAACGGTTCACCGTCTTTCTCTCCAGAGTCGTTCGCTCAGCTCCGTCAAGTTCATCCCCTCGAGCGAATGGGTGACGGCGTCGGCTTCGCGCAGGTCTTGAATCGTATGCGTGTTGGCCACGGCCAGGACCTTCATGCCGGCGGCGCGGGCCGCGCGGATGCCGGGGATGGAGTCCTCGATTACCAGACAGTCTGCCGCCGCCAGGGGTTCAGCGGGCCGTTCCCGGTTCAGCGAGGCGAGCGCGTGCAGAAAGCCCTCCGGGTCCGGTTTGCCGCGCGTCACGTCTTCCGCGCTGGTGATCTGCGCGAATTCCTTGCGGATGCCGGCCTGCTCCAGAATGAATTCGATCTCGTGACGCAGGGCCCCTGAGGCGATGGCCAATCGATACCGGGCCGCCGCGCCGCGCACCAGTTCGCGCACGCCGGGAAAGACGACGAGATGCCGCCGGATGTGCTCCATGTAGGCGCCGGCCTTGCGGGCAACCAGATCAGCGACAGTCGCGGGCGGCGCGGGACGCCCATTCGCGGTGAGTGCCGCCGCGAAACAGCCCTTGTCGTCGTAGCCTAGATAATTGGCGTAATAGTCGGCCTCCGTCAGGGCGACGCCGATCTCGGCGAGGACTTTCCGGAAGGCCGCGAAATGGAGCGGTTCCGTATCCGCGATGACCCCGTCGAAGTCGAAGATCACGGCGCGTAGCATGTTAGCAAGGTCGAAACGGAGGGACGTCCACACTCCCGATGTCGGCTCGTGGATACGGCGGGCATTCGGGCGTTCCGAGAATCCGGGGGCAGCGCATTATAGCACAGCGTTCCGCGTAGACAGGGGGTCCGTGTCCGAGAAGAAGGCGGGGATCATGCCGCGCCTCGCGGGACGGGGTCAAGGCGTCAGCCGCAGCCGGCTTTCCGGGACCCAGCCCCTGGTGCCGTCCTCGGTCTTCACGACATACACCCAGGCGTTGTTCTGCCACTCGCCATCCAAGACGGTCAGGGTTGAGCCGGGTCGAACCACGGGACCCGGTCGAGTCCCGGCGGCATCGAGCGACAACGTGACCGTTGTGCCGGAGACGCCGGGATCGGCCGTGACGGTGACCTTCTGTCCTTCGGCGAACAGCGGGCTGGGCGGTGAGGCTGGAACCGCCATGGGAGACGAGAGGCCGGGTTCCGCGGCCGGAGGAGCCGGTGGAGCCGGCGCGGGCGGGGCCGGCGTCCGCGGCGGAACCGTGGCGGTCGGCGCGGGTGCGGGTTCACCCAGCAGCGACCCAAGAAGGTCCATGACGATCTCCGGATCCATCGCCACATACACGCTGCCTGCGATGAGTATGAGGAGCAGGATCCACAGGAGCGGGCGTCCGCCCGAACGTTTGGGCGGCTTGCGGTCCGCGGTCCCGCGGCCTGGGCCGTTCTCTTCTTCGAGCGCGTCTTCGAACTCCAGGTCCGGTTCGGGTTCGCGGGCGAGATGGATGTTCCAGTTGGGGGCGCCGGGCACTGTGCCTGCGATCCCTGACAAGGCGAGCATCAACGACCTCCTTGGACCCTGATGGCGGGCCACGATCAAACTGGGCCAGTAGATATCATTATCGACTGGCAGTGTCAATTTTGTTTCTGGAGGGAGGTTTCTTGGCGCCCAACCGTGTACGCAACGACCCTTGACACGCATTATTCATGACGGTTCGTGACGAAATCGTACAGTCGCGTTGTGAGACGGGC
>JBBIOW010000102.1:0-10730 GCA_037443165.1 Nitrospiraceae bacterium
GCAGTCAGAGACCACTTGGGCTTATTCTGGTCGCGTGCTTAGCCGGAGAATAGGGACGCCCTTCACCAGGCGCGCTGTCGTGCACGGACATGAGAGATGATGGAATGGAGAAGCCGGAACCAGCGCGCTGTTGGCCGCCTCGCGTGGCGGAGCGAACGCGGCTTGACAAACGGGGAGGGCCGTCCATAGGATGAGCCGCTTTCGGCTCTGATCTTGTGCGGTCAGGGCTCTTTTTTCGAGAGCCTGAATGCGAATCGGTGACAGGGATGGGCAATCTGGTCGTCGTTGGAACCCAATGGGGAGATGAAGGCAAGGGCAAGATCGTGGATATCCTGGCCCGCGACGCCGATGTGGTGGTGCGATACCAGGGTGGATCCAATGCCGGCCATACCGTCGTCAACCAGCGGGACACGTTTGTCTTTCATTTGATTCCCTCCGGTATCCTGTACCGCGGCACGCTGTGCATCATCGGCAACGGGGTGGTGGTCGATCCGGAGGCGCTGATCGCGGAGATGGATCGACTCCAGGCCAAAGGCATCAAGATCGGCAAGAACTTCGCGATCAGCCAGCGGGCCCATTTGATCCTGCCTTATCACAAGGCCATTGAGAAGGCCTCGGAGCAATCAAGGGGATTGCGGCGCATCGGTACCACAGGGAGAGGGATCGGGCCATCCTATGCAGACAAAATGGCCCGTATCGGCATCCGGGTGGGAGATCTGCTGAATCCCCCGTTATTCCGGCGCAAGCTGGAAGAAAACCTGGTCGAGATCAACTGGTTTCTGGAACGGCTCTACAAGGTGGACGGCTTCCAACTCGAAAAGGTGTTCCAGCAATACATGGGATATGCCGAACGGCTGAAAGGCTACATCACTGACACGGTCACGCTCCTGAACAAGGCGATCGACGAGAAACACACCGTGTTGTTCGAGGGCGCCCAAGGGACGCATCTCGATGTCGATTTCGGCACCTATCCTTACGTCACCTCGTCCAGCGCTGCGGCGGGCGGCGCCTGTACCGGCACCGGCGTCGGGCCGACCAGAATCGACGCCGTCCTCGGGGTCGCCAAGGCTTATACGACGCGCGTCGGGAGCGGGCCGTTCCCGACCGAACTGACGGATGCGGTCGGGTCCGGCTTGCAGGAGCGCGGCAAGGAATTCGGCTCGACGACCGGACGGCCGCGCCGGTGCGGATGGTTTGACGGTGTCTTGGTCAGATACGCGGCCAAAGTCAACGGCCTCGCTTCTTTGGCGGTGACCAAGCTCGACGTGCTGGACGGGTGCAAGGAGTTGAGGATCTGTGGAGGCTACAGGCACGCCGGCAGGCTCTACCGAGAGATGCCTGCCGACCTGCAAGCCTTGACGGAATGCCAGCCGGTTTATGAAACTCTGCGCGGTTGGAGCAGTTCCACCACGGGTCTGACAAGCTATAAGAAGTTGCCCGCAGAGGCCAAGCGCTATTTAACCAGAGTGGAAGAACTGGCGGGCTGTCCGATCGATATCATCTCCACCGGATCCAAGCGCGACCAGACGATCATCCTGCGCAATCCATTGACCGCCAGAAGCCGGAAATGACCGCGTTAGCCGGGCCGATCCGTCAATGATAAGATGCTGCTGCGCTGATCCTTTCAGTGGCGCGAATGCTCATTGACGGGTAACGAAGAACTCTTCCGCAGGTGAGCCGCTAGCTCAGTCGGTAGAGCATCGCCCTTTTAAGGCGAGGGCCCTGGGTTCGAGTCCCAGGCGGCTCACCACCTGCAGCAACAAGATCCGGCCATGAGTTCCTTTACTTCAGAATCCGGCACGCTCCTGGCGGTTGACGACGAGCCCGAGATTCGGACGCTCATCTTTAACACTCTTTCCCCGCTGGGTTATACGGTTCTGCTCGCCAAGAATGGAGAAATGGCGTATCGCCTTTTCCACCAACACCAAGGCCGGATTCATCTGCTGATTACTGACATGCTCATGCCGGCTATGAACGGTTTGGAACTGGCCACCAAAGTCCATGCTCTTAGTCCGGAGACGCGTATCCTCTATCTATCGGAAAACTACATCGTGAAAGGCGGCTTTGCCGAGGAACCGGAGGTGGCCTTCCTCCCGAAGCCGTTCACCGGCGCGGAGTTGGTACGCAAGGTCCGTGAGATTTTACGGGTTTTGGATCGCTAGCGGAGCTGAGAAAGACTCTTATGCGACGGTCCCGGGGCTGTCGCAATGAGTCGAAAATAGGGTCCTGCGGCTCCCAAAAGCGCAGACTCGGTCGCTGGTGTGTGGAGCTGTATCGACTGGTCGTCGATCGCTCAGAATAAGTGTCACGCGTTCGCCTTCATAACGATAGCGCGCAGCCGTTCCCGTTGGGCTGGACGGAGAGTAACGAATTCCAGCCCGAAGGACCGGCCATGGGTCCAGCGGACGACGGCCTTTTCTACCCTGAGCGGCCATGGGTGGTCGAGAAGAAACAGCGAAAGCTGAAATTCCATCCCTGGCGTCACCGAAACCTCCGATTCGGCTAGGCATCCTGAAGTCGAGAGATCCACGATTTTCCCTTCTCCTTCGAAATCGCCTTGCCCAAAAAAGAAAACTCGGCAGACGAGCCGAACTCGGCGCGCCTTGCGTGTGTTCATGTTTGCCACCGCTGTCTTCGAGAGACTGTTTGTCATGGGATGCCCACCTTCACCGTTGCCGACCTTCTAGAAAACCATAGCCGAATCTGCGCGTAGGCGCATCACCTATAGAGCGTACCTCCAAAGATGGGCAAGACAGCAGGACGTAAAATTCTAAGTCTTTGATAGTGTTGGGGTTGCCGTAATTCTGCTGAGGCGAGAGAGTTAAGTTTGAGCGGAATTTTTAAGCGCTTGGACGGCCGCTCGCAGCCGGCTGTTCTCATGAGAAGCTATTTGTGTGAACTGTACGCCGAATTCCTGTCCGCGGGACCAGCGGACCGTTCCTCGGTCGATGTAAATAGGAGGATCCTGTCCCGGCAGGTGCAGACGTAGTCCGAGTTGCATGCCCGTAAACACGGACATAAGGCTGTGCACACGACATCCGCTTGGTGACAGATCTAGCACCATTCCGGAATTTTCATGGGTCTTGATGCTGGTCAAGACCGCACGAAACGAGACCGGAAACCGCTGTTCCTTTCGCAGAATCATGCTCATCCCATGGCCGGGACCGGAACCATCTGTCGCTATTCTGGCTGTTGTCGAACGAGCGATCAAGAACTTTCCTGAAATCTGAACCGGACACGGTGTCGGCAGGCCGGGAACAGGTAGGCAAGAATACCGGGAAAGGGCTAGGCAATCGTCCGTCAACGAGCGAGAAGCTCTCGACGACTAGGATCGACTTTTGCTGCGGGTATGATCCGAGACTAGGCGGGACAAACGGGTTTGTTCCTCTTCTGAGAGGCGCAGAAATTCCACTCCGAATCGTTGACCCTGAGCCCACCGGACGGTGGCACGCACATTTTGCAACAGGCGCTCGTCCGGCAGGTAGACGTTGAGTCGAACATAGTCGCCGGCCCGCAGCGCTTTCTTGCTCTCGATCGCACAACCGGGTGTGGAAATATTAAAGACTGTTCCTTCACCCAGACCATGCCCGCACGAGAAGATGGCAGGGACTCGGATCGGAATTCTCAGGCTATGGCGCCCCTCCATGGACCGTCCTCGAACCGAGTGGGTATCTTTCGACATAGGTTCTGCCTGTAACGGCGCTTGGCGACACCTAAGCTAGGCCGGGCTTTCAGCCAAGTCAAGCCCGGAGTGCGTGGCACCGGAGAAGTCGGAACGACAGTCCGACCGGCGGAGATCGCTAGCGCGCATTATTCATGAGGGTTCGTGACGAAACCGCTGAGACGCCTGGCGTTGGACCCATTGCATGAGAAGAGCAATGGGTGCCCCGCGTGGAGCCGCGAGGGAGGGAGGCGTACTTGAAACAGTACGTTGACCGACCGAGCGGCGAGCCTGCCTGCGTGCTGGACGCCCGCACGCAGGCTTGTCGGAGCGGCGTATCGGCGGTTGCAGTAGAAGCCTTCATGAATAATGCGCGCTAGGATGCAGCGTGGCCGACCTCGACGATCCGTTGATCCGCGCGGCCGACGCGGGCGCTGGAGAACCGCCGAAACAGAAGGACGAGAAGACCGCCTGCAACCCCGCTCGCAACGATGATGCCGGACTCGGCAAGCAGCAGACCGCGCAGCATCTGCCTCCGAAATTCCTCGTCTTCCAGTTCGGCATCCGCAAACTTGTGATCAACTCTGGATTCAAGCTCGCGGAAGGCGTTCTCGATCGCGAGCAGCAAGGCCAATGCCTCTCCTCGCTGCAAGGAGGAGATGACTTCGGATCGAAGGCCGGCGTCGAACTGAGAGGTCAACCATCGTCTGTGCCGCAGGTGGTCGAGTAGCCAGAGGCCGAGCGTCCGCACCTGATGCTGCAGTGGTGGAGAATCGGCCAAGAGTGCCAGCAAGTGACCGAGGATCGGCCTGAGCTGCTCTTCCGCTTTACCGAGCTGGTCCAAGGACACCCGCTGACCGGTCGCCACATAGCTCCTGAAACCGCTTTCCGCCTCCGCCGTGAAACGTTGAAGCTGGAACAGGTCTTCCCGGATCAAGGTCCGGCGGTGCTGCTCGTCCAAGGCGTGTCGCCAACGCTCGATCAATTCGGCCTGACCAGCGACACTGAGACTGAGTAACAGGAAAGCTCCGAGCAGGAGGATCAGGTCCCGCTTCGGCATGGTCGTGCACCTCCTCTTTTGATCATGCTTCAACTCTCCCTCATCCCGCGATTCTGGTTTTGGATTTCCAGCCTCGCCCGGACTCTGCTGTCTCCACGGCGGAGGCGAGAAGTTCCAGTAATGTGCGCGGGTCATAGGGTTTCCGGACCCACGCAACAGCGCCCCGTTCAACCGCTTGAGGTCCAAGGGCCGATGAATCGCTCGAGACCATGATGATCGGAGTTTCCGGCCACACCACCCGGCACAAGGCCAACAATTCCAACCCGTTGAGTCTCGGGAGGCAGTAGTCGGCAATAATGGCGTCGAACCGTCGCTTCTTCATTTCGCTCAAGGCTTCGAGCCGGTCACTGGCGATATGGACGTTGTAGCCCTCATTCGCCAGCAGAAACGACAGCATATGTCGTGAGCTTTCGTCATCGTCCACGATCAAGATTCTCTTGCCGTATCCGTCCATGACGCCCTCCTTTTTCTCTGTTCTTACGCTTACCCCACCTCAGGGGCTTAGAGGACTGGACAAGATTCGTTCGCTGGTCAGGTTTTTGTCTATTGGGTCCGGGCGTGTTGAAGGGGTATTTCTAAACTGGCGACGATATGGCGGCGGCGCGACTCGTCATCCGAGTCACCTTCCGAAGGGAAATGAGGGAGGTAGCGCCATGAAAGGGTTTGGTCTGTGGTTGCTGGCGACGATCTTCGTGATGGGCGCGGAGATATCCGCGGGTGTGCCCATGGCGGCTGCACAGCCGGCGGCCTCCCCGCAGGTCATAAAAGGGGATCTGCTGTCGATCAAGGGGGAGGTGTACGTGGTGCGGGATGTCTTCGGTCGGCTGGTGCGGTTGCGGGTCAATAAGGAAACCAAGCGGGAGCGGCTGGTCGTTCCAGGCGAGAAAGTGGAAGTGGAAATGATGCCGGACGGACGTGCCCTCTCGATCAAGCCCACGAAGTAGGACGTGGCGGCCGTCAACTCACTGAAAAGGAGCGAGGGAATGAGAATCGCGCAGATAGCGCCGTTGTGGGAAAGTGTGCCTCCGAAACTCTACGGGGGGACCGAACGTATTGTGTCATATATCACGGAAGAGTTGATCAGGTTGGGGCACGACGTGACACTGTTCGCCAGCGGGGATTCCGTCACGACGGCGAAGCTGGAACCGATCTGTCACCAGGCCCTGCGCCTGAACACCGGCATCTTTAACCGCGACGCGCCGCTGATCCTTCAGTTGGAGCGGGTCTTCGGCTCGCCCGGCGACTTCGACCTGATTCACTCGCATCTCGATTTTCTAGGGTTCCCGCTGGCCCGGCGCTGTCCGGTACCGGTGGTTACGACATTGCACGGACGGCTCGATCTGCCGGAACTCGAACCAGTCTTCCGCGAGTATGCCGAAATGCCCTTGGTCTCGATCTCGAACGCCCAACGGCGGCCGTTGCCGTGGGCCAACTGGCAGGCGACGGTCTATCACGGCTTACCGCGCGACCTCTATCATTACCACCCGCAGCCGGGACGTTATCTGGCGTTCCTGGGACGCATCGCGCCGGAAAAGCGCCCGGACCATGCGATCGAGATCGCCAAGCGTGTCGGGATGCCGCTGAAGATCGCAGCCAAAGTCGATCCGGCCGATCGCGAATACTTCCGCGCCGAAATCGAACCGCTGCTGTCGCATCCCCTGATCGAGTACATCGGGGAGATCACGGACGATCAGAAGAACGACTTTTTGGGCCAGGCGTACGCGATGCTGGCGCCCTATGATTGGCCCGAGCCGTTTGGGTTGGTGCTGATCGAGGCGCTGGCCTGCGGCACACCGGTGTTAGCCTACCGTCGGGGCTCCATTCCGGAAATCATCGAGGACGGCCTGACCGGGTTCGTCTGCGACTCCCTGGCAGAAATAGTCTCGGCGGTGGAGCGAGTCCAGTTCCTCGATCGACGCCGGTGCCGGCAGGTGTTCGAAGAGCGGTTCACCGTCGAACGGATGGTGCGCGATTACCTCGACGTCTATGAGCAGATGCTCAGCGAGGAAGTGGGATCGGTCGCGTTGCACGGCGGGACCCGATTCTCGCGCGGTGTCGGGAACGGATCGGAAGGGACGCTGGTCATTCCAGCGCAGGAATCGAGCCATGATGCGTAGGAACTTAGGCGCTTCGACTGCTCAGCAGTCCGATCAGGGCGGTCCTTCCGGCTGGCGCCTGCTGAAGACGAAGGATTTCGCGCTGCTGTTCGCCGGTCAGGCGATCTCGCAGATCGGGGACAGCCTCAACAAGGTTGCGCTTCTGTGGTTCGTCTACACATTGACCGGCTCGGCTTTGAAGATGACAGTCGTCGGATTGTTGCAGACGCTCCCGCCGCTGCTCTTCGGTCCATTGATCGGCGTCTACCTGGATCGATGGCCCAAAAAACCGGTCATGATTGCTGTGGACCTGCTGCGCACCGTGATGGTCCTGCTGATCCCACTGCTGTACGCGTGTGGGGCGCTGACGTTGGAGCGTCTGTACCTGCTGGTGTTTGGGACGGCGGTCGTGTCCACGATCTTCGGTCCCGCTCTGGCTTCCTCCATCCCGCTCATCGTGCCTCGGTCCCAGTTCACCGCCGCCAATGCCCTACTGCAAAGCACGACCAACGTCGGTCTGTTGGTCGGGCCGGCGGTCAGCGGCGTCGGTATTGCACTCATCGGCGCGCAGAATGTGTTGTATGTCGATGCGGCGACTTTTTTGGTTTCGGCGTTGTGTCTGATGCCGATCTGCATGCGGGAGTCGCCCGCACTGGCTGCGACGCAGGCTGAAACCCAGCGGGTGTTACAGGAGCTTCGGGTCGGGTTCCGGTTTGTGTTTCTGCAGCATCGAACCGTGTTCCTGCTAATGGTGACCGCCGCACTCTTCACGCTGGGATCCAGCGCATTCGTCTTCCTGCTCCCGGTGGTGGCCAAGCAACTGCTGAGGGTCGGCCCTGTCGAGATGGGATGGCTCTGGTCAGCCCTGGGAGTCGGCATGCTGGCGGCGTCGGTCTCGTTGGCCTGGCTGAAGCCGGGCGAACTGCGCGAGCGCTTGCGCATGATCGCCGGCTCCCTGGCCGTTGCAGGTCTGGCGGTCTGCGGGTTGGGACTGGTCGATCTGCCCATCGTGTCGGCCGCCCTTGTCGTCGTGATCGGCGGGAGCACGGCGATGTTCACGCCGCTCGTCTGGGCGATGCTTCAGGAATTGACGCCGGAACGGTTACTCGGGCGGGTTTTCACCACGTTCAGCACCGGGGGGATGTCAACCGCGATGGCAGGCATGGCCGGATTCGGATGGGCGGCCGATTCCCTCGGCCCCATGGCGAGCTTGATGGGCATCGGTTTGACCTTGCTCGCAACCGCCGCCGTGGCGGAACTGTTCAGCCGGCGGCAGTCGGCTGAGGCTCCGGCCCCATCGTCCCCGGTGTTTCTTCTTGCCCGCTAGAGGCCAGGCGATGAAGCGGGCTGCCACGGTGACTCACCCGATGCGGGGTCGATCGCACGTCTCCTCACCGTTCTTTCCCCGGCGGCTCTATCCAACGATCGCGCTCTGCGGCGCGCTGCTGATCCCCACGGCACCGCTTCCGGCCGGGGAGCCAACCGGTGACGCGCCGATCAAGGCGCAGAAGCCCGCTGAAAAGGAGTCAAAAGAACCGACCCTGCCGACAAAACCTGCCGAACCTCCTCGATCTAAGGAGCCGGAAGAGGGACCGGCTAAGAAGAGGGAATCGGCTGCGCAAGAGCTTCCCTCGAAGGAGCTCTCAAAGACACCCCGAACATCGCTTATCCTGAGGGTCAAACTCGCGCTGATGGCGACGCCGCAACTGTTCCCGTACGACATCGACGTAGAGCAGAGCGACCATCAGATCACACTCACGGGAAAAGTGGCGGATGAGGCCGAAAAGACGGCGGCCGCTGAAGTCGCCAAATCGGTGGACGGCGTCGCCACGGTGAATAACAAGCTGGAGGTCGTGCCGCAGTTGAAGCAGGCGCTCGCCCGCAAGCGGGATGAAGTGATCACCCAGTACGTGAAGGAGCGGTTCGCCAAGAGTACGACCCTGACGGCCGCCAATTTCGAGGTGAAGACGGAAAATGGTGTCGTAATCCTTGCGGGAGTGGTACGATTCCAAGTAATTATTCTTGAAGCGGCCGAAACGGCCAGGCTGGTCCCCGGAGTCAAAGCCGTGCAGACGGACAAGGTTCGCATCGAAGAAAAGGAGTGATGCCCGGATACAGCCTCACACCGGTGACTTACACCTCTCGCGCCATCCTCTCCGCCGATGATCATGTCACCGCCGTTGGTGCTCAGCGGCTCCTGTGTACGCGGGATTTTGGTCTGGTGTGGCTGAGCCAACTGGTTTCGCAAGTCGGCGACGGCGTCTCCAAGTTGGCGTTGCTCTGGTTCGTCTATTCGATCACCGGATCGCCGATCAAGACGACAGTGATCGGCCTGCTGCAGACCATCCCGCCGATCGTCCTGGGGCCGGTCATCGGCGTCCTCGTGGATCGCTGGCCCAAGAAAGTCCTGCTGGTTTCCTCGGATATCTCGCGCGCGCTGCTGATCGGATTGATCCCTTGCCTGATCTCGGTCGAGTCGTTCACGGTTGAGGTGCTCTACCTGTTGGTGCTGCTCCACGCCATCGCGACGGCGAGTTTCGGCCCAGCCCTAATCGTGCCAGTGCCCGCCATCGTGGCGAAGCGGCAGTACACGGCGGCCAACGCGCTGCTGCAAAGCACCACAAGCCTGGGGATCGTGATGGGGCCGGCGCTCAGCGGGATCGGGATCGCGTTGTCGAGTTCGCAGGAGGTTCTGTGCATCAATGCCGTCACGTATCTGCTGTCCGCCGCCTGCCTCTTGCCGGTCCGCCTGCCGCACTCGTCCACCGTACCTGTCGAACGTTCGTCCGTGGTGCCGCTGCTGCGGGACTTGATGGAAGGCGTGCAATTTCTCCTGCGCCGGCAGCCGACGTTACTGTGGCTCATCGCGACGGCGGCGCTGTACACATTCGGAACCAGCGCCCTGACCACCTTGTTTCCTGTGTTCGGCCGGAAGCTGCTCAATTTGGGTCCGGTCGAGGTCGGCTACCTATGGTCGGCGCTAGGCGGAGGCCTCCTCGCGATGTCGGTCCTGCTGGTCTGGTGGACGGAATGGAGTCTGCCGCGCCGGATCGCACTGATTGCGTGGACGAGCGCGGTCAGCGGGATGGCGATTTGCGGGTTGGTGTGGATCCGCAACCCCTTGACGGCGGCCGCCTTGATGGCCGTGGTCGGGTGCGGCATGGGCGCGCTCACACCGATCGCGTGGGGGGTGGTGCAAGAGTTGTCGCCGCGTGAGATCGTCGGGCGGGTCCTCGCCCTCTACGGCGCCGCCGCGATGATCGCCGCCATCGCCGGTATTAGTGCGTTCGGGTGGATCAGCGAGAGGTTCGGCGAGTCGACGAGCGTGAACGGTATCGGTCTAGCACTGCTCGGAACCGCGCTGTTCGCGAGCCGGTTCAGGCATCTGCTGGCTCAGTTGCTCAAGCACGAAAACGGGCTGTAGGCTGGTCTAGATGATCGTCACTCCCACAAGCGAGGGCGGATGAGACGCACGGTCTCCGAGCGCAGTGCACGGATGGCAGTGGCCTTGTGGCTATGCGGACTGCTGCCCGGCTGTCTCTCTCCCATTGCCATGCACCGCGCGGTGTTGGAATACGACCATACGGTCAGCCAGGTCGAATCCGAAATGTTGCTGCTGAACATCGCCAGGGCCAGGCAGGGTCTTCCCGTTCACTTCACTGCGGTATCCAATGTCGCCGCCACGTTCGACTTTCGTACGAACGCCGGCGTTGGAGCTCAACTCTTCAACAGGGGTGGAACGGACATCACCAGGAATTTCTATACGCTGAATCTGGGCGCGAGCGTAGCGGAGAACCCGACGGTCAGCATCATTCCCATCCAGGGTGAAGAGTTCACGCGCCGCATCCTGACGCCTATGGACGAGACCAAGTTCGAGTTTCTCATCAGTCAGGGGATCGAGCCTGCGATCGTG
>JBBIOW010000103.1:0-10663 GCA_037443165.1 Nitrospiraceae bacterium
GAGGCGGCCGGACCGGACGGGGTGGTCGGCGACAGGACCCGCATTTTCCACACAGGGAGGACGCCATGCCGACCTTTGCGTTACTCACCAAGCTGGCACCGGACGAGGCGCGCGATCCCACATTCCGGGAAGAACACGGGAAACAGTGGATGAACCAGGTCAAGGTGAAGTGCCCCAGCGTCAAGTGGTTGTCCCATTACCTGGTGCTGGGGCCGCACGACTTCCTGGACCTTTACGAGGCGGCGAACGAGGAAGAAGCCGCGAAGGTAGCGATGATCAGTCTGTCGATGGGCGCGCTCTCCGCGGAAACTTGGACGCTGCTTCCGTATCATCGCTATGTCCAACTCGCCAAAGAAGTGTAAGGCGATCGTCCGAAGTCGAACAAGACTCGCATGACGGTGCCTCTCGACGCGCCAAGGAGATTCGGATGGGCGCGTCGCCAGGCAAGCGAGGAAAGGAGGCCTGCCATGAAACAGATCAATTGGAATCGCCTTCTCCTAGGGGGCCTGGTCGCGGGACTTATCATCGACGTGGTCCAGTGGCTCCTTAACGGTGTGCTGCTGGGCTCGGAGTGGCGCGACGCCATGCAGGCGCTGGGAAAACCTCTCGAAGAGAACCCGGCCAGAAGCGCGTTCTATGTCATGCTGGGGCTCGTGTACGGGATGCTTGCGGTCTGGCTCTATGCTTCCATTCGGCCGCGGTACGGAGCCGGCCCGATCACCGCCTTGTACGCGGGCACCGCCGTCTGGTTGCTGGGCTACTGCCTGCCGACGCTCACCTGGATGCCGATGGGCTTGTTTCCCGCCGGCTTGGTGTCCGTCGCGATGCTGATCGGATTGATTGAAATTCTGGCCGCCACCGAAGCGGGCGCCTGGCTGTATCAAGAACCGCTGTCGGGCACGGCCGGGGCGGCACGCCGGGCCGCATGAGGGACTGGCACACGTGCATGGGCGTTCCAGGCCCTCTTCGCTCGAGCGGCACGGCGACCTGCCACGCTTGACATCTGTGCTCGCGACCGTCGCCGATCGGCGGCGTTGGCGCAGCGGAAAAAATCTTTGTTGGGCGCGAAGCCGATGGCTGATAGTTGATTGCCGGCGGCCGATAGCTCTTAGCTGAGGCTCTTCCGGATCCTGTGTGGGTACACCGTTGTCATCCGGGGTTCGGGACATCTGCTGGTTCTGACAGGGGGCCGGGTCGGCCTGCGCTGCTCAGACGCTGCGGCGCGACCGGACTCAGCGGGCCTCGCCTGGCCTGCGGAACTTGCTGGCTTCGGCGCGATACGCGAACCCAGCGGCGCACAGTCCTCGGCCTGCGCTGCGCGCACCGTCGCTGCCCGCTCAGTCGCGGTGCCCGGGTACCCGTTGCTCTCGGTTGCAACGGGTGAACCACGATTCGCGACGCAGCCCGACCCAGGCCCCAGGTTGGACCCATACAATTTCCGGAAGAGCCTTAGCTGATTGCTATTTTCTAAGGAGCAGGAACCAGAAAGTATGTCACACTCCGTGACGCATCGGTCCGGCTTGGCTTTCCTTGACACCTTGGAGCGAGAGCTACAAGCCCATCCCGCACATACGAACCCGTTCTTCCAGGCGTTCCAGCGCGGCATCACCGACGCCCAGCTCCGGCGGTTCGTGCGCCAGTGGTACCGGTTCGGCATTCAGTTTCGGAAGATTCTCATCGGCTTGCTCTATAATCTGTCGGACAAGGACGAAGCGATCGGCCTGGAATTGGCGCGGGTGCTTTTTTCGGAATACGGAAACGGCGTGCCGGAAGACGTCCACGCCGCACAGATGTTACGTTTGACCGATCGGTTGGGCATCGATCGCCAAGTCCTCGCCCGGGAACGGCTCTGCCCGGAGGCGCAGGAGTATATCGACTGCATCGGCGAAGTGTTCCTGCACGGCGACATGCCGTCGGCGCTGGGCGCCTCGTTCGGCATCGAGACGACGGCCGGCCTCACCTATCGCTACCTCTACAGCGGGCTTCTCACGTTTCCGCGGCTCTCGTTGCACGACATCAAGTTTTTCGAAACCCATCTCTTCGAGGAGCTGCAGCACGGCGACTGGCTGCGCACCGCCCTGGCCGGCTACGCGGAGTTGGAAGAGCACCGCGACACAATTCGTGCAGCCGCGCTCATGGCGATGGAAAAATGGCACGGCCTCTGGCTCGGCATGCATCGCATCGTGTTAGGCGACGAATCGGCAACCGGATAAGCGACCGCCGCATCCCTCGCCGTTTCAGCCGTTCGTTGACTTCTTCGTGATCACAGCATATCCTCGCCGGTGATTCGAACCTTCACGTAAGCAGTTCCCGGCGCTGTTAGGGTTGGTCCTCCGGCCGGCATGCAAGTGGAACCCGGCCGGTGGCGGATCACGGAGCATGGCGAAGCGGAAGTGCGGTCATGCCGAGTAAGGGCGCGTTCCACGAGGGTGCCGACGATCGAAGAGGCGAGGGCTGACATGACAAAAAGTTCTGCGAAGACATGCCCGTTTCCTCCTTGCTGCAGTCTGAACATCCTCGCCGGACTGGTTTGCAGCCTGCTTTTCACGACGGTCGGATGCGTGACGCAGAGCACCTATGAAATGGCGACGGCGGAACGCGACAGATTTCAGGCGGAACTGGAACGGGCACAAGCCGAGGTCAAGACGTTGGAGCAGCAGGCGGAGACGCTGCAAGCGTTAAACGACCAGGAAGACCGACGGCTTAAAGAGCTCCTGGCGAGGCTCCAGGCCGAAAAAGATGCCGCCGACCGTTTCCAGCACGAATTTCGGACCCGAGTAACGTCGCTCCAAGCGAAACTCGCCGCATTGCAGAACGATCACCGGGCGCTGGCTCGCGAGGTGACCGAGGCCAAAAAACAACGCGGCGCGCTCCAAGCCCTTGTCGCCCGCTACCAGAAAGAACTGAGAACGCCGGAGCCCGCTTCCCAGCCGACTCCGGCGCAAGCGCCTCCTCAACTTGAACCGGGCCCACTTCCGGGTCCTGCCGCGACCGCTCCGCCTGCGACGACTCCGCCACCGGAAACAGTCGCTTCAGCTCCCCCGCCGCAGCCACCTCCTCAAGTCCAACCTCCCGCACAGCCGGCGCCGCCGGCGACACCTCCGGCCCAGCCGCAACCGTCCCCGGCACAACCGCCGCCGGCCGACGAGTCCTGGCTGTCGTCCATCCTGAACTGGTTCTCGTCGCTCTGGGATTGGATATTTTCCTGATTACGCCGGGCGGCGCCGCGCGGTTACAGCGCTCTGCGGAGGAGTCCAAGCCGCGGCTCAGCCAGGATTTGGTCAAGGCAGGTGATCAAGCGATCGGCGTCCGCAATCGTCAAGACCATCGGGGGTTTGATCTTCAACACGTTACGGAACGGCCCGTCGGTGCCAGCCAACACCCCCAGGTCCTTCAACCGCTCTGCAATGTACGCCGTTTCCGGCCCAGCCGGCTCACGTGTGGCCCGGTCACGGACGAACTCGACGCCCAGAAACAGCCCCTCGCCTCGGACATCTCCGATGAACGAATGCCGGGCCATGAGCGCAGTCAGCCCTTCTTTGAGAGCGGCCCCGACCGACCGTGCGCGCTCCTGTAGCCCTTCCTGCTCGACCACACCCAACACCGCCAATCCCACGGCGCAGGACACAGGGTTGCCGCCGAACGTGTTGAAATATTCCATCCCGTTGGCGAACGAAGCCGCGATCTCCGGTGTCGTCACTACCGCGCCGATCGGATGGCCGTTGCCGATCGGCTTGCCCAGGGTTACGATGTCGGGCACGACGTCTTGCAGTTGAAAGCCCCAGAAGCGCGAGCCGACCCGCCCGAACCCGACCTGAATCTCATCGGCGATGCAGACCCCGCCAGCCTTTCGGACGAAGCGATAGGCTTCCTGCAGATAACCGGACGGCAAGACAATCTGCCCGGCACAGCTCGGCAGGGACTCGCAGACGAACGCCGCGAGGCGCCGGTTCCCCCGCTTGATCCGCTCCAGGGATGCCCGCACATGCGCGGCGTACTGTTTGCCGGCATCCGGGCCGGCTTTGTAGGGGCCGCGATAGACATCCGGCAGGGGGACCGTGTGGACATGCGGCGGCGCGCCCGCGCCGCCGGGGCCGTTGAACTTGTACGGGCTGATGTCCACGAGCGAGGTCGTATTGCCGTGGTAGGCATGCTCCAGGACGATCACGTCGGTGCCCCGCGTGTAGGCTCGCGCCAGGCGCAGCGCCAGCTCGTTCGCTTCGCTGCCGGAGCAGACAAAATAGCAGACGCGCAGCGGCTCCGGCAGGGTCGCGCACAAGCGCTCTGCGTACTCCACCAATAGATCGTGCAGATACCGGGTATTGGTGTTGAGCAGGGCCATCTGCCGCGCCGCCGCCCGGACCACCGCCGGATGGCTATGCCCCACGTGCGCCACATTGTTCGCGCAATCGAGATACTCGCGACCCAGGTGGTCATAGAGATACTGCTTCCATCCTCGTACGATCTTGAGCGGACGCCGGTAGTTGAGGCTCAGGTTCGGGCCGAGATGGCGCCGCCGCGCTTCAACGAGCGCCTCGGGGCTCCACCCCGAGTCCGACGACGGCAGGTCGGGAATCCGCAGTATCAGGTTGGGATCCGGGCAAAGACACTGCCAGAGCCGGCGGTCGCGTGCGGCGCAGACGCCGGGGAAGTTGCCGGCCAGATCGAGCAAGTCCACGATAAGCTGAACATGCACGTGCGGCGGCCAACCGCCATTGGCAGACGAATCGCCGACCCATCCGATGCGTTCGCCCTTGGCGATCCGCCGGCCTGGCGCGAGCCCGTCGAGCGACGCCCGGCTCAAATGGCCGTACAAGGTGAAGAACTCGCCCGCGCCCGGTACCTCGTGTCGCAGGATGACCGTCGGGCCGTAGTCTTGCGGCTGTGCGTTGTCGGCGACGCTGTGAACCGTGCCGTCCAGCGGGGCGAGCACGGGCGAGCCGGGCGCAAGAAACACATCCACGCCGAGGTGCACGGTGCGCCACGCCTCGACTTCGGTCCCGGCTGGCCGATAGGCCGCGCTCGTATAGCTCCGCCGGGATTCGCCGTAGCGTCCTATGCCGGCACCGACACCCGCGGCCGTTATCCGCCCGAAGATGGCCTCGGTCCACCGCGGCGTATCCGTCGGATCTCCGATCTCGGCGAAGTCAGGCGCGCCGGGAGTCAAGTCCACGACCGTGTAGTCGCCCTTGCGGAGATCCGGTTCGACCACCGGGGAGAGGGTCTCCGCGTTCTCCTCCAGCCACCGCACCACCGCAACGGTCCGCGGGCAGGCGGGCAGGCCGCAGGCATCCCGCATCGCGTACTGGAAGAACCGCGGGCTGATCCCGGCCAGCCGTTCCAGCGCCGCCCATGCCGGTGTTTCCGAGACGGCCAAGTAGGCGTTTTCGGGGAACCGCATCTTCCGGTACGCCGCCAGCGCCACGCTCGTGCAGAGCCGCACGGCGACCAGATCGTAGAGCAGCGCCAGTTCCTGGTCGGTCAACGGAAAGGCGGTATGATATCCGCCGATGACTTGCGCCGCCGCATACACCGGATCCGGCTTGCCGAGGATCGCATAAGCCGCACAGACGGCCGGCTCGAAGACCGTGCACGTCTCGATCAGGTCGCCGAAATCGAGGAGGCCGGTGACTTCGCCCCCGGTCTCGATGCCGGTAACGAGGACGTTGTGGTCGTTGCCGTCGTGATGAATGACGCTGGTCCGCAGAGTCGGCAGCACCGGCTCGACGTGCTCGCGGACCCGCGCCAGGAAGCGCTCGACCACGACGCGGCGCGATGCATCGGTGATGTAGGACGTGTGCTCGCTCACCACCGACGCAGCGCGTCGGAGATCCCAGAGATGCGTACGCTTGAGCGCTGGGTGGGTAAAGCCCGCCAGGATCCGATCCAGTCGGCCGAAGAAGGCCCCCAGACTCCGCAGCAATTCGGGCGAATGCGGGCCGACCTCCACGAGCAGATGGCCGGGCAGATAGGTCACCAGTCGAACGAAGTGCGGGGTCCCGTCGGATGATTGGACAGCCGTGATCGTCTCGCCCGTCGTGGTCCGTCGCACGCGCGGGCACCGCAGGGCCGGCGCATGCTCCGCCAGATACTCCAAAGCCGCATGCTGCGCCTCGAGGACCGCGCGCGTTTCGGCGGCGTTTGCAATCTTGAGGACGAACTCCGGCCCCCCCTCGGTCTCCAACAGAAAGTTCTGATCATGTTCGCTGGGCAAGGCGATGGGGGTCGCGCTCACGCCGAAGCGCTCGCGTGCGATCTTACGAGCCTCCCGGGCTGTCAACTGTGGCGGCGGAGTCTCAGGGATGGCGGTGTTCATGGCATCACAGGCATTCGAAGCATCTTCCTCCACCCTCCCCTTCCTCTTCAAGTGGGTCACCGAGGCGATGGACCTGCCGGAATTTTGACATACACGAACATTTTTGACCAACCACGAGCGCCGGAGGATTCCGATGGCTGGTCCCGCCCCGACGCAAGCGCTCGGTCTTCTGCAGGAATCGAAAGCTCCTCGCTCGCGGGTCAGCCTGGCACGCCCAATGCTCCTTCTCCCGTGCTTCCCCACGATTGACTCAGACTGCGATTGAACCGTCACGGCCTCATCCGGTGACGCGACTTCAATCTTCGGCCTTGTCGCACCCGTGGGAACCAGCAGAAAGGTCCCACATGAACGTCACGCGACATTCGCTCGCTTGCAGTCTGCTGGTCAGCCAACTGATTACAATCCTCGCCTTCTCTTCCAGTTGGGCGGACCCTATGGCGTTTATCGGCGCCGGTCCCCGAACCGGGGCCACGATCGAGGCACCGTTCGCGGACGAGTATGCCAAGCCGATGGCGTTGCTCTGGGTCGGCCCGCGCTATGGCTTGGGTGGCAACTCCCCGTTAGGCGAGGAGCAAAAGGAAAATTTCCAGATGTATGATGTCGCGGCCCACCTGCGGCTCCCCTGGGGATGGCGGCACCGGCCTTCGGGCTGGACGCTCGAAACGAGAATGATCGCCAGCGCGGGGCAGCTTGTGGCGGCAGGCACCAGCGGCCTCATGGTGACAGTCGTCCCCGCCGTTGCCGTGAGCAGTCCCAACGGCCTGCTTTCCGTCGATGCCGGACCCGGGCTCGGATTTTTCACCAATCACAAATTCGGCGTCCAGAACTTCGGCGGCCCGGCGCAGATCATCGCCACGGCCGGCATCGGCCTCGACCCGTTTCCGATGTTCCATGCCGGCTACCGGTTCCAGCACTTTTCCGATGCCGGTGTCTACGGTCCCACCAGCCTGGGCGTCGACATGCACATCATCGAACTCGGGTACCGCTTCTGAACCTGCCGTGCGGACCTTTGCGGGAGCCTGTCTGAGCTGTAGGTCAGACCATCCACGGCCCGAGAGGCCGGAGATTCAGCCCTGACCAAGCGTTAGCGGTTGGGCATAGGCTGAAGTTGCTGCTCAAACCCTACACTCGCTCGCCGGCCTGGCCGGCACCCCACCGATCATATCTCGATTGTCTGCGCCGAACCCCGCCCTGCTCTCGCCCGCAGATTGTGCGGCCCAGGTGTTGCTACAGGAACAACCGGTTGGGAACATCGCGCGATGGTGTATCCCAGGCTAGCGATCATATTGGTGTTGGCTGCGGTCTTCTGGCCTGCTTTCGGCTCGACCGCGACCTTGCTGTGGAACGCCAACAGCGAGCCGGATCTGGCGGGGTACCACATCTATCGCTGCAGCCAACTGCCCTGCACCAAACGGTCGCCTGGCGCGGCGCTGCTGACCACCGTCGGCCAAACGACGACTTCGTTCAATATCGGCACACCAGCCGTTGTGCAGTATTATGTGGTCACCGCTTTCGACACTGCTGGGAACGAATCGAGCGAAAGCAACATCGCGACCTACACGCCGCCTACCGCCTCACAGCCGCCACCTTCACCTCCCCCGGAGCAACCGCCCGCCGCACCAGCGCCTCCACCGCCCCCTGGAGGGATCCGGATCGTGACCGTCGCTTCCGGCCCCTGATCTGAATCAGGCGAAGCGGTTGTCTCTTTCGGTTATTCCGTTGTCTTGTCCACCACAGTGCTAATATCCGCTTTCTTCTTGTGGGGACTGCGCGGATTGGGCCGGAGACGAACGGCCCTCGGAAAACTGCGCAAGCGCGCGTTCCACCGCTTGAGTCGCCGCTTCCGCCTGCCCTTGCCGGCCCTGCTCGATCGCCTCCTTCAACCAGCGAATACCCTCGTCCAGGCGCGGGCTCGCCGCCTCCTTCTTTGCCGCCTCCGCATGTTTGAGCGCCTCGCGTGCCTGCGCGGCGAGCGCATCGGGATATCCCTGCTTCCCTTGCGCGATCGCCGCTTGGGTATGGGTGACGGCATCGATCAGGTGCGGACTCTGGCCCAGCGCCAACGTGGTTACGAGCAGAAGCGCGACTCCCCCGACAGCCAAAACAGAGTCGTGTTGCATAGGGGGTCCCTCCTTTCTGACGCTTTCGCAATCGTCCAGGAGTGAGCGAATGGATATGGATGTCTCTGCGCGGTTTTCCGCTTATCGAACCAGCCGCACCCCGACTTCATCCAGATGGCGCAGGAGATCGGCCGGATCTTGATACACCCGGTAGGCGCCCGCGCGTTCCAGTTCGTCCTGCCCGTAGCCCCCCGACAGCAGACCCACGCCCAAGGCCCAAGCCCGGCGGGCGGCGAGCATGTCCCAGACGCTGTCTCCGACGACCACACAGTGATTGACGGGAACGTCGAGGCGTTGCGCCGCGGCAATGAAGACGTCCGGATCCGGTTTCGCGTGGAGAACTTGATCGCGGGTGACAATGGGCACGCGAGCATCGAGGTTGAGGAGCGTCAAGGTTTTCCCCGCGCTCTCCATACGGCCGCTCGTCGCGATCGCAAACGGCACATTGCACCGCGACAGGGTGTCCAGCAGCTCGCGCACGCCCGGAAGCGGACGAATCGATCCGACCTGCCGTGCATAGGCCTCCGCGTGCCGCCGTTGGATCCGCTCGATCTCGTCCTGCGTCACCGACCGTCCGATCTCTCTCAACAGCGCGTTGAGGAGCAGTCCGCCGCTCATCCCGATCTGCCGATGAATACGCTAGACCGCCAACTCGATCCCGACGGCCTGAAAGGCTTCCCGCCACGCCAGGACGTGCTGATAGACGCTGTCCACCAGCGTCCCGTCCAAATCAAAGACGAACGCCAATCGGCTCGTTTGGACTCCACTCGCCTCCATGGTCAACTGCGAGTCTAGCTGAATCGGACCGCGGAACCAATGCCCATTTGTATGCCGGATGGACTTCGCCCCACGTGGTCACCCCACGTGGAAACGAGAAGGAGGCGGGTGTTTAATGAATCGACGCCGTCGTCAACGGCGCCGTTTATTGGACCGAAGATGCGAGGCCGGGCAAGCCCCGGACGTCTCGCCTGTAGAAGTCATGGGTCGGGGCGCTTACTCGTGCAGTTGCTGCAACGTCACGGCTGACGTTTCCAATCGCGCGTTTTATATCCGGCTGCTTCCTCGTGGCGAATACATGATTCTGTGCGACCGCTGCGTGAAGCATCCCAAACGATATGCGGCGGACCAGCCGACCTTGTGGAACCTCATTGTCGAGGCCCATCGGAACGGAGCACCATCCGCGCTGCTCATCGTCCGGACCGTAGAGGCGGCAGCGCAACGGGTCTCCTCCCGCCTGCACCGCGCCGTCCTTGCGGCCGTCGGCACGCTGAAGGCGTTTCTCCAGGAGATCGGCCACTATTGGACACGTTGCGCCGTGAGCTTCCGCGAGCGGCTGTGGGGCGGGCAGTGAGAACGGAGAGTGAGGTGGGAGGAGCACGCACCTACCGTGAGCGGTTAGGTACGGCGGAGGTCGTGGGAGGACTTTCGGCTTCCCAGTCCAAGCTGGGCCTGCACACCATTCTCAGCGCTCGACCCCCTGATGGACCATACTCCCCCGTGACGTTTCACTCCTCCCACAGCTCGACCATTGACCTTTGTCCTGAGTGAACAAGCACGTCTTGCTGTCACGCGGCCTCTCGCCGATTTAAGACGATCTCACCGGAATCTTTCCGGCTTTGTTATCCACACGGCGGCTGCAAGGCCGATGGGCAACGGCAGAATCAGCAAGAGAATCACCACCCCGATGCGTTGGCTGAGCCGACTCCAGTCGTTGATCCGGTCGAGTCGCTTTGTCATGACCTTCCCCAGTGACCGTGTTGTGAACGGCCGGTTCAACCGATCACGCGGCTTTCCTGTACTCGACGCGCTCTTCCGAGTTCCCGCAGGATGTACGCTTCGAAGAAGTGGCCGTCGGCTGGTCCTCCATGTTTTCACACGCGACCCACAGCGCCAGCATACCGAACAATGAGAATGCCGCCATCGCGATACCCCATGCTTCCATGACCTTTCCCTCCTGGTTAGTGGTGAGTCTTTGCGGCACATGCGCGCCACACCCACCGGCATGAGCAACGGATGTGCCAAGTTGTGTCAAGACGAGCGGCCGCGCGTGCAGATCAGGAACTGATGGATTTACAGGGCGAAAACAGAAGGGTGTGCGTACAAATAAGCCAAGAGGGGGTGTCGTGCCCGAGTGAAGGTTCCTGAACGTTATCTAAAAGGATACGCTACATCATCGATTTCGATACGCAGGGTCCTTGCCGATGTCTTGGGCGATCATGTCTGCCCC
>JBBIOW010000104.1:0-10646 GCA_037443165.1 Nitrospiraceae bacterium
GGCCTCGCTCAAGTCGAGGATCGCGAGCCGCCGGTGGGCGAACCCGACCCGGCCGCCTGCCTGTCGGGCAGACAGGTCGGGCGCGATCCACAAGCCTGTACCGTCGGGCCCGCGGGTGGCCATCTGCTCGCGCATCCGAAGGAGCTCGGGCTGGCTTACCGGCGACGCGGCATCACCGTATCCGACGATGCCTGCGATCCCGCACATGCCTCACGCTCCCCCAGCCATGGCTCATGGCAAAGACGTGCGCGCCCCACTCGGTCCTCCTAGGGAGCACGCCGGTTCGGCTCCGCGCACAGCTCCGCCCTGTCACTTACAGGTGGTGACGGGAGAGACGCCCTTTGCTACGCCCTGCCCCTCTGCCCCCTTTCGTCCCTCAGCGGAAGATGAGGGATGCTCGGAAGATGGGCGGACTTTTCAAAAGGCTCGCCTCTTCTAAATTAATTCGGTTACAGAGTCAATTCTGGCGACCCCACTCGAATCTCGTTTTTCCCGCGTGTCACAGATTGCGCCCCGCCGCGGCGACTCATGGCCGAAGCGGATCCTCCGGCATACGAAAGCGACCCGGCTCAACGGACCTTCCCCTTCTTTCGGCAGAGGGGGAAAGGGGGTCGGGGCTCTCCGGCGCTTCACACCGGGGCCAAGTCGCCTGCTCCGGTCGCGGGGTCGGCAGCGAGCCTCGATCGGAGCTGTCGAGATGGGTAACCCTTTTTTTTTATGCTGCTCCCCTTCCTTCAACGCTGCGCCGACGGTCGGCCACGGACGACTCCGTAGCCGGCCCCACCATTGGTTGACGAACGATCCCCTCGCCGATTACCTTCTCGCCGCGACCCGTTCGACTTGCGCCGGTGCCGGTCCGAGATGGTGGCCATAGCCTTCGACTCAAGACTCGTCGTGCTTCTGCTCCCGCTCACCATCCACGTTCCGGTCGCCGAGGCGGCCGAACCAGGCCCGCGGAGCGGGCTTCAGGCGCTCGACCTCCGCTTGGAGGCCACCACCTTCGTGCTCGATCTGGAAAAACAAGGGCTGCAAGACAACACCTTCACCGACGGGCTGGGCCGGGACACGACCCTCATCGGTGACCTTGTGAATGTCACGGTTTCCCGCCGGCTGGCATCCTCCCTGAAGACGACGGTCGGGGTCTTCGCCAATCTCCCGTTCGGGCACGACACCGTGGTGTCGCGCGTGCGTCCAATTGCGCGACTGACCTACACGCCCGCTGAGTGGGTCGAGGGGATCGCCGGGACGCTGAAGGTGCCACACCGGGATTTCCTGGATGGGGTTTTCGACGACGCCAACCGGTTCCTGCGGCCGATCGAGCAGGGGCTGCAAGTGGTGGCGGATTCCCCGGCCTATCGCCAGGACCTGTTTGTCAACTGGGAGCAAGCCTTTGGCGGCTCCCAGCCCCGGCGGTTTGACGTGGGCTATGCCGGGCAGCTCCGGGCCGGCCCATTCCGGTTCAACGGGCAGATGCACTGGGTCCAGAACGGCCAGGCCCTGCTGAAGCTGGATCGCTCATTCACCACGCAACGGAACATCGTGACCGCCCTGGGCCCCGAGCTGGTCATCGAGCCCGGTCGCTATGCGAACCTCCCCGGCTGGTGGCGGGAGGCCGGTGTGCGTGCGACTTATCTGACCAGTTCTGATGAGCCCCAGGACCCGCAGGGCAGACCCACGTGCGGGTTTCTGGGCGGCAGCGTTCCTTGCCACGGGCTGATCCGCGGCCGTGGCTACGAACTGCAAGTGTGGCTCGATCTGGACGGGTGGCGCCCCCGGGTGGGCTTCTGGCGAGGTGACGGGTTCACTAGCCAGCAGGGCGATCCGGAGTACAAAGCGAAGCACTTCACCGAGGTCGGGCTCTCAAAGCTCATCCCACTGGGTGAAGATGGATCTCTTGAGTTCGGGACCCAGGTGCGGAAGATGCCAAACTTCGTTGTGGGCGAGGGATCCAAGTGGGTGAACCAGCACAGGTTCGTGCTCAACTGGAATTTCGACACGGCGCGGACCCCGCTCTTCGGCGGGATGCCGAACCTCCTGGCACAGGGACAAGACGAAGCGGCCCACCCGGCCCGGAGCCCGCTCAGCGCCAGGCTGGACACGCTCACCTATGTCTACACTGTGCAGTTCCCCGGCATCCGCACTCTGCGCGGGCAACCGATTTCCGAACCAGCCTACGCGGGAGAGTACCTTTCCCCCGTGCTGCGGTATTCGCCGAGCCCGTGGCTGAAACTCGACGCGGGCGTCTTTGCGGGGCTGCCCGTGGGCTCGACCCAGCCCTTCCACACCGTGCAGCCCATCCTTGCCGCTGAACTGGAGGTGCTGCCGCAGGTGTCTCTGGTTGCCGGCACGCTGTATCGGAACCATCCCTTCCTGGACGCGATCTTTAATGACGCGATGCTGTTCACCCGGCCGATCGAACAGGGCTTCCAGCTCCTCGTAAACCGCCCGGCCTACCAGCAAGACTTCTTCATCAACTGGAGCCAGCTCGAGACCAGCCTGAAGCCGGAGCGATTTGACATCGGGTATGCGGGACGGATCGGCCGCGACGGCCTCGCCCTGAACGCACAGCTCTACTGGGATCACGCGGGCGGCGCCCAGTTTTCGGAGGCGCGAAGCCTCCGACCGGACGGCAATCGCAGCCGATCTACCTTCAACAATTTCCAGGCTGCCGTGGGCCCCGACCTGACCGTCCAGCCGGCCGAGCACTGGCCCGCTCTCTCTTGGCTCCGCGAAGTTGGTGTCATGGCGTTGTACCTGGTCGATGAAAACCAACCGGTCGAGCGCTCCCAGCCCGTCACGCGAGGGAGGGGGTATCTCCTGGCCACCGGGGTGGACGTGAGCGGATGGCGGGCCTACGTGAACTTCTGGCGCGGGGAGAACTTCATCATGTCCAACGGGGACCCGGCCTATCTCGCAGGCAATTTCACCGAGTACGGCCTTCTGAAAGACGTGGTGATCGCGGAGGGGTTCACGGTTCGGGTGGGTGGGCTCGCGCGCACCATCACGGGCCAGATCACCCACACCGAGTATGTCCTTCTCAATTGGGCCTGGGACCGAGCCCCCTGGCGAGGCTACTGCCTGCGTCCCACGCTCCTGCATCCGCACGAGAAGCAGTGCGGGCTCGGCTGACGGGCTTTCTCAGGACTCCATACTCGTCTTCCCCGCAGTCGTCGTAGTCCTTCTCGCGGTAGATGGAGCAGCGGCCCTTCCCGCGGAGGAGGTGGGTCACATCCGTGATCACCCCGCTGTTCCCGCTGAGCTACGCGGCGAGGTTTGTGACCGAGGCGACGCGCTCCTCGCTCCGCCGCGTGACGCGCCCGATCGCGCCGGGCCACCCGCTCTTGGGGCGAGAAAGAGTCGTCACGAAACTGAACGTGGTGTGGCGCGGGCCAACTCTTCCGACTCCTCCTGGTCGTACAGATCCCGCTGGCTGCGCAAGCCCCAAGACAGGACGGCGGACCGCAAGCCCTCCCGCTCGCACACCTCCAGGAACATCGACCGAATGAGGCGGGCCTGGAGCCTGTGTCGTTGGATGGCCTCACCTCGCGCGACGCCCGGCTTCCAGCCCTCCGCAACAAAGTTCACACCGTGCTCGGCATGCGGCGGGTTGGGAAGACGACCTTTTTGCGGCAGGTGCAACAGGCTGCGCAGCGTGCCTTGGCCCCGGAGCGCGCGGTATATCTGAGTTTCGATGACGATCGCCTGGCTGATCTGCCGCTTGCTCAGCTCGGCTGGGGAAAAGGGGTCGCGGCTAGGAAAAAGGGCTAGGGAAAAGGGGTCGGGAGTCTTTGTTTACAAAGCCGTGGAGATTCCTTGCCCGCAGGAACATTGATCCCGCCAAGAAAAGACTCCCGACCCCTTTTTAACTTCGCCCTATTCAAGTCCCTGTTCCGCCAGTTCGATCGCGTTCATCATGGCGCGGGCCTTGCTGCAGGTCTCCTCGTACTCGTGCTCGGGGTTGGAATCCGCGACGATGCCCGCGCCGGCCTGAATGTATGCCTGCTTGCCTTTGATCACGACGGTGCGGATGTTGATACACATGTCCATGTTGCCGGAGAAGCTGAAGTAGCCGACCGCGCCGGCATAGGGGCCCCGCCGGGTCGGCTCCAACTCCTCGATGATCTCCATCGCCCGGATCTTCGGCGCACCGGAGACGGTGCCTGCGGGAAAGCAGGCCCGCAGGACGTCGTAGACCGTCATCGAAGGCGCCAAGCGGCCCGTGACCTGTGAGACGAGGTGCATGACGTGGGAGTAGCGTTCGATCTGCATCAGCGCCTCCACCCGCACCGATCCCAGACGCGCCACCCGGCCGACGTCGTTCCGCCCCAGATCGACCAGCATCACGTGTTCCGCCCGCTCCTTTTCATCCGCCAGCAGTTCCCGTTCCAACTGCCGGTCCTGCTCCGGCGTCTGCCCGCGCCGGCGCGTGCCCGCGATCGGCCGCACGGAGATCACTCCGTCCTCGCACCGCACCAGCGTTTCCGGTGAGGACCCGACCAACTCCACGCCGGCCACCCGCAAGTAATACATGTACGGCGACGGATTGATCACGCGCAGCGCACGGTAGAGCTGAAAGGGGATCGTTTGGATGCGCGTTTCCCATCGTTGCGAGAGCACCGCCTGCACGATGTCGCCGGCCCGGATGTACTCCTTGGTCCGCATCACCATCTTTTCGAAGTCCGCACGGCTCATGTTCGGCGTGAACGTGATCGGCTTGTGCCGGCGCTTCGGCCGCGTTCGGCGCAGCGGCCGTTTGAGGCGGCCGATCATTGTCTCGATCCGTGCCGTCGCCTCCGCGTAGGCGCGCCGGACGTCCGTTTCGCGAGCGGACCTCACATGGGCGTTCGCCACGACTTTGATCTTTTGCGACACATTGTCGAAAATCAGAAGCGTGTCGGTAAGGAGAAAGGCGAAATTCGGCAGCCCCAGACTGTCCTTGCGTCCGGCCGGAATCTCCTCGAACGTCCGCACCACATCGTACCCCAGATAGCCGACCGCGCCGCCGACGAACCGCGGCAGCCCGGGCACGGTGACAGGCCGGTACTGTTCCATCAACTCTCGCAGCCGCTCGAGGGGCCGGCCCCTGCTCGGCACCCGGCGCAGGCGGGTCCCGCGGGAGATCAGGAGATCGCCGCGATCTTCGCGAATGACCACGGGCGAGCCGCTGCCGAGGAACGAGTACCGCGCCCAGTTCTCGCCGCCTTCGACGCTCTCCAGCAAATAGGCGGACGGGCCGTGGTCGATCTTGGCGAAGGCCGAGACCGGCGTCTCATAGTCCGCCAGGATCTCCCGATAGAGCGGAATCAGGTTCCCTTGGCGGGCAAGGGCCCGGAACTCATCGAGGTCGAGGGAATAGGCAGGTTTGTTCATGCCGCGATCCCCGGTACGCTTCTCTCCCTGACGCGCCGCCGACCGGGCGCGGGCCGCTGGACGCTGTCGGTCGGCAAGACCTGACCACGGCGCGGGACAGGCTCATTCATAGCCGACGATCAGCCGCTGGCCGACTTCGATGATGTCGTCCGGGAGCTTGTTCCATTCCTTGACCTTGTCGACCGACACGCCGTATTTACGGCTGAGGCGGAAGAGCGTTTCTCCCGGCTTCACTTGGTGATAGATCGGGGTCGTCTTCGAGAGTTGCGCCGCGTCCGGTTTGGAGACCGGCTCGGTCACCTCCAGATCCATGCCCGGCATTTCCACCTTTTTCGGCTTGCCGGATGGCTTCGCCATCCGTCTCATCTCCTCATTGGCCTTGCGTTCGAGCAGCGCGGCTTCCTTCATCGCGTCAGCCTCTTCCTGGAGCCGAGCCATTTGCTCCCGCAGCGCCTGCACCTGCGCAGCCAGTTCCCGATTCTTCGCTTCCAACTCGGCCGCTTCGCGCTTGGTCCGTTTGACTTCGCTGTCTAGCTCCGCTGTCCGCTTTTCTTCCTGCGCCAGCAAGCGCTGAAAGTTCAAGCTCCTGGCTTTTTCTGCCTCGTACTTTTCGGCCATGACGCAGCCGGTCAGCAAGAGCAGCCCGACCAGGGTCACCGCCAAGCGTCCTGTCTTGATCATCCTCATCACCCTCCCATCCGATGTATCCGGCGCATGCCTTCTCGAGGACGCGATTCCGGAACGGTATCGGTCTCCGCCGAACCGTGAAGCCCGTGGAGCGCGTCGCGCCCGATGTTTTTGACGGCCGGAAGCCTAAGAATAGAGAGCCATGCGGAGAAAGTCAAAGCGGAAGAGGCCGTTCCGATCGGTTTGACCCTTTGCCTGAGGCTGTGTTACGGTTGGTTCCGCCAGCGGCAGACCCAGCCAGACTCCGCACGCCGGTCTCGGACTTCACATGGGAAACACGCCACCATCCAGCGCCGGTCGGACCGTGGTGATCGACGGGGTGACGCTCCATCTCGCGCAACCGATCGCCCGCTCGCAGGAGTGGATCGGCGAGCGGGAAATCCTGCGGCAATTGCTGGCCTGCTGGCTGGTGGTCGACGAGAAAGATCTGCCGCTTTCGCCGCGTATCACCGGCCCGCCCGGCATCGGCAAGACGACGCTTGCCATGGCCGGCGCGCGCGAGCGGAAACAAGACCTGTACATCTTTCAATGCACGGCCGACACCAGGCCCGAAGACCTGCTCATCACACCCGTCCTGGCGGAGTCCGGGTCCATCGCCTACCACGCGTCCCCGCTGGTCACCGCCATGCTGACCGGCAGCGTGTGCGTGCTGGACGAAGGCAACCGCATGAACGAAAAGAGTTGGGCGTCGCTCGCCTCGCTGCTGGACCATCGACGATGCGTGGAATCGATCGTCGCGGGCATTCTCGTCACGGCCCATCCTGAGTTCCGCTGCTGTGTCACGATGAACGAAGACGCATCCACCTACGAAGTGCCGGATTACATCCTGTCCAGACTCCAGCCGACGTTGACCATGGGCTTTCCCGGCAAGGAGGATGAGCTGGCCATCCTCCGTTATCACCTCCCCTTCGCGCCGGCCGAGATGCTGGCCATGACCGTCGACTTTCTCCAGCAGGCGCATCAGCTCAATCTGGACTATTCGGTCCGGGACGGCATCCACATCCTGCAATACGCGCTCAAACGCCTGGCTCAGGACCCCGCGCATCCGCTCGCGAAGGACGACGCCTGGCGTGAGGCCTTGGTCAAGGTGCTGAGTGAAGAGGCCTTGGACCTGGAAGCCCTGGCGCGCCGACGCAAACGGGCCCTCGGCGATCAGCCGTTGCCGAAAGGCCTGGGGGACTTCTTTTTCGAAAGCGACGACCCGTTGCATCCGGGCCGCTGATCGCCCGACCTGCCCCGATGGACGACGACGCAGTCTTCAGGCTTTCCGCTCGGATCGAGATTCTCCCCATCCTGCACGCCAGCGGGGACGTCGCGCAGGAAGTCCGCGAACGGCTGATCGGTCGGCGCTACGATTGCCTGGCTCTGCCCATCCCCCCGTCCTTCGAAGCACCGCTGGAACGTGCGATCGACCGCTTGCCCCGCGTGAGCCTCGTGGTCCTGCCGGAACCGGATCGCGACGGGGAAGCGGTGGTCAGCTTTGTGCCCGTCGATCCGTGTCAGGCCGTCATCATGGGAGCCCGGGTCGCGATGGTGGAAGGCATCGCGCGGGCCTATATCGACCGCGAGGTCCGCGTCTTTGAACCCTCGCCGTTCGTCTCGCCCGATCCCTACAGTCTCAAGCGCGTCCCGTTGGCCGCCTTTGCGACGGCCGTGCTGCCATCGTTGCCGCCGCCGTCTCCGGGCACGCAGCGCTGGGAGCGCATCTCGTGGATGGCGTTCAGGCTGCACGAGCTCGAATTGGACTACGAGTCGATCCTGTGTCTCTGTCCTGTTGCCGACTGGCCCTGGCTTCGAGACGCCTATCGGGAGCGGCGACCGTACGTGCCGCCCGAGTCGACCCTGGCTGTTCCCTCCTTGTATCCCGTCTCTCCCTCCAGCCTGTACTTCGTGTTAGGGGAACTGCCGTTCATCACTGAACTGTACGAACGGCGCCGCGCGGAGCTTCGCTCGGATCGCCACCTCTCCGTGGACGGGATCAAAGAATTGCTCCTGGAAACGCGCAGCCGCTGGAAGGCCGAACATGAGACGGACGGTCATCATGCGGTGGCGAACTGGGTGACCCCTCAGTTGCTCCAGATTTACCTGCAATACGTGCGCAACCTCGCGCTGCTGGAACGGCGCCTGACACCGGACCTGTACACCCTGGTGCTGGCGGCCAAGCAAACCGCCGGCGATGAGTTCGCGATCAAGCTCTTGGAGACGGCGAAAACCTATTCGTTTCAAGACGACGTCGAGCGCGAGTTTATGTCGTCCGTGACAGCCGGGATCGGGCAGCTGGAGTTGCCGGACGGGCCGATCGTCCGGGCGAAGAACCGGCTTCACGGTCCGCCGTTACTGTGGCGCTCCTTGTCGCTCCGCCCCAAACCGACGCGGGTGAAGAGCCGGCGATGGGCGCTCTTGTGGAATCCCTTTCGCCAGTGTTCCTGGCCGCCGGAAGACGAGAAGATCGAGAGCTTCACCAGCCACGTCCGCGAGCAAGCGCAGGCCATTCTGGGCGCCGACCTGGCCAAAGTCGAAAAGTTCACGTCTTCGATCAAGGACGGGATCGATCTTCGCGAAAGCTTGCGACACTGGTTTGCGCGCCGGCCTGGCGTCGGTGCGGCCGTCCCGGGTTCCGCGGAGCGTCGTCCGCGCATGGACATCTATGTCAAAGAGATTCCCCCGGCCAGAGGCCAGGTCGAGGTCGTGGTCTTTCTCTTCGATACGCCAGCCGATCCCGACACCTATCGCTGGCGGGCCACGTGGTATGCGGAACACGCCGAAGAATCCACCCTGTGCTTCTATGCCACCCCGTTCGAGGACAACATGGTCGGACCGGGCATCGCGCAGTCACGCTACGGCGGCGCGATGTTTCTCTTCCCTCCCCGTCCCATCCCGGACATCTGGACCGACCCCGGCCTCGAGTTCGCCAAGACGTTGGAGGATCGCCTGATCGCCGCCGCCGCCGTGCATTCCCGCGAACCCCATGTCGCCTTGGTCTCTCCGATCCCCCCGCGGGCCTCCTGGCGACGGATCGCCCGACAGTTCGGACGGAAACTGGTCCCGATTCCCTTGAGCCGATTCTCCGGACAGACGATCGACCGCCTGCGCCGCTTCCATGTCCTGAACGGACACGACATCAGGAGCTATGCGGCCAGGTTTATTCGGGAGTGAGCACTGGGTCATCTGGTTGGTTTCGTACGTTTGGTGTAGTTGGTGAACGTGCAACAACCGACACGCTGAACAACAGCGACCAGACAAACAAACCCAACGAGATCGACCCGACCAGATCAGCCATGACACAAGCCCACCCCCTCTCTCGCGAAGCGGCCCGGCACCGCATCGAAGCCTTACGGAAGGAAATCCGCCGGCACGATTATCTGTACTACGTCAAAGACCGGCCGGAGATCTCCGACTCCGAATACGACCGGTTGTTCCGGGAACTTGTGGAGCTGGAAACCGCCTATCCGGACCTGATCACGCCCGACTCCCCCAGCCAGCGTGTCGGCGCGCCACCGCTCGATGAACTCGCCAAGGTCGAGCATGAGAAACCGATGCGCAGCCTCGATTCGGTCGCCGATCAGGAGGACGTGCTCGCCTTCGATAAACGCATGAAGCGCGAACTTGGCGTGGAGACCGTGGAATACACGGCCGAGCCCAAGTTCGACGGGCTCTCGGTCGAACTGGTATACGACAATGGCCGCTTCGTCCGCGGCGCCACCAGAGGAGACGGCATGACCGGCGAGGACGTCACCGTGAACCTTCGCACCATCAAGTCGCTGCCGCTGCAACTCCTGCCGGAGCCGGACCTCCCCGCTCATCTGGTCGTACGGGGCGAAGTCTATATGCGGCTCGACGACTTCCAGGCGCTCAACCGGCGCATGACGGAACGCGGTGAGGAGGCGTTCGCCAACCCCCGTAACGCCGCGTCCGGCTCGCTGCGGCAACTGGATTCCCGCATCACCGCGGAACGCCCGCTCGTCATCACCTGTTACGAGATCATGGTCCTGTCCGCCGACCCGCCGGCGACGCATGAGGACGAGCTGGAGGCGTTGGCCCGCTGGGGTCTGCCGACCCCGATGCAGCGCCGGCGCTGCGCGACCATCGAAGAGGTCATTGCCTTTCACCACGAGATGGAGGCCCTCCGCGACGACCTGCCGTTCGAAATCGACGGCATCGTGGTGAAGGTCAACCGCCGGGACTGGCAGGAGCGGCTCGGCGAGAAATCCCGCAGCCCCCGCTGGGCCATCGCGTACAAGTTCACACCGCGGAAGGAAATCACCGTCATCCAGGACATCGTCGTCTCGGTCGGTCGCACCGGCACCCTGACCCCGCTCGCCTTGTTGAAGCCGGTCGAAGTCGGAGGCGTGACGATCAGCCGGGCGACGCTCCACAACGCGGACGAAGTGGCGCGAAAAGACATCCGGGTGGGCGACACCGTCAAAGTCGAGCGGGCCGGCGACGTGATTCCGGCGATCGCCGAGCGCGTGCCCGTCCCCGGCGAGCGTCGCTCAGAGCCCTTCCGTATGCCGGACCGTTGTCCGGTGTGCGGATCGGCGCTCGCGCGGGAAGGCGCCTATTACTACTGCACCGGGCAGGCCGGCTGG
>JBBIOW010000105.1:0-10645 GCA_037443165.1 Nitrospiraceae bacterium
ATTTCGCCGTCACGCGCTACAAGCCCTGTCTCTTCAACGGCCAACCTTGCTGAACTGAACGGGAACGCGTCTTTTCAGCCGGCCTCGCTGGAAGCCTGACGATCTTGCCTTATTCGGTCTGGCCGGTTCCTTCCCTGTTCTTGCGAATCTGCTCTCGCCGTGCGGGTGGATAGTGGTATGCTGCCCCGTATCACTCTCTCCCGGATTGCCGCTGAATGATATCCCGACATCTGTGGACCGTGCTCGCCAATCGTCGCGTCGCCGTCATGCTGCCGCTGGGGTTCGCCTCCGGCTTGCCCTTGGCGCTCACGTCCGGGACGCTCCAAGCCTGGCTGACCGTTGCCGGTGTTGATCTGAGGACCGTCGGGATCTTCACGCTCGTCGGGCTGCCCTACGCGGTGAAATTTCTCTGGGCGCCCCTCATGGATCGTTTCGTGCCCCCGTGGTTCGGTCGCCGGCGCGGCTGGATGGCCGTGACCCAGCTCGGCGTGGCGGCCGGACTGGGCGCCATGGCGGTGACCGGACCAAGCGATCATCCGTGGGCGCTTGGGATCTTGGCCTTCGCCGTGGCCTTCATGTCAGCCTCCCTCGACATCGTCTTCGACGCCTACCGGACGGATGTGCTGCAGCCGCAGGAGCGCGGCCTGGGCGCGGCCGTGTGGGTGAACGGGTATCGGCTGGCGCTGGTCGTCGCCGGGGCGCTCGCGCTGATCCTGGCGGATTCGATCGGCTGGCGAGGCACGTATTGGCTGATGGCCGGTCTCATGGCGGCGGGGGTAGCGACGATCCTGCTCAGCCCGGAGCCGGCGGACCCCGGGGTCATTCCCCGGAGTCTCACGGAAGCGGTCTGGGGACCGATCACGGAATTCTTCTCCCGCCCGGAAGCGATCAGCTTCTTGCTGCTGATCGTGCTGTATAAAGCGGGCGATGCCTTCGCGGCGACGCTCTCGACGGCGTTCCTGATCGGGGGGATCGGGTTCACGGCCGCGGATGTCGGCCTGATGAAGGGCGTAGGAATCGCCGCGACGTTGCTTGGCGCTCTGGCCGGGGGGGTGGCCATGGCGCGCATGGGCCTCTTTCGCGCGTTACTGGCGTTCGGAGTGCTGCAGGCCGTCTCGAATCTCTCGTTCATGGTGCTGGCGTGGGTCGGGAAGAACTACACCGCGACGGTGGCGGCGGTCGTCTTCGAAAATTTTTCCGGCGGGATGGGAACCTCCGCGTTCGTCGCCTTCGTGATGTCCCTGTGCGACCACCGCTATACCGCGACTCAGTTCGCCTTGCTGTCGTCGCTGGAAGCCCTCGGCCGTGTGTTGCTCGGCCGGCCGGCGGCGGAATTGGTCGAAACCTTGGGCTGGGGGCAATTTTTCCTTGTCACGTTTCTGGCCGCTTTGCCGGGCCTCCTGCTGCTCTGGAGATTGCGCGGGGCGCTGGACAATCACCGGTCGCCGGAGTCCCGGCGAAGCGCGGGGCTCTCTCCGGCCTCTCCCGTAGTCGAATAAACTTCACGTCTTCAATCGGCGCTGAAGGAAGAGCACGTAAAGCATGAGAACCGGGAGCGGCGCGAAGAGAAACGGAACGAGCCACAGCCAGACATTCTTCCCCCGTACCCGGGCCTGGTCGATCATCCATACGAAGACCCAGATCACAAGCCCGGCGTAGTTCATCGTGATCCAGCGCGTCGTGTGGATTTTGAGCCCGCTCGCGGCGTCAGGCGTTCCGTGAAGTAAAAAAATCCCGAGCAGGATGAGAAACGCGCCCAACAGTCCGGCGACCAGACGCTTGCTCCAGACATACATGATGTCCTCCCGATTGTATGGGTTGTGATCACCGTCGCCATGAGCCTTCGGTTCGCCCGGTGACATGAACAAGAGCCGGCAGCAGGTGGCTAATAGCCAATAGCGAAGAGATCAGAGCCAGTGGCTGCGCGTGAGTTTCAAAGCTGCTCGCTACCGGCTATTCGCTCTCTTCTACGCCGTGCCCAGGCGATGGGTGTGACGGCTGGCTAGGCTAATCACCGTATGGTGAATTGTCAATGCATGGATGGGCGGCCGGAGCGGCCGTATCTGGATGGCGCAGCCGGTTCCGGAGCTGCTTGCCCGCGTGAAACTTGGATGACATGAAGACCCTCGGTTTAGCCCTTCTGACTGCGTTCCTGGGTATCTGCGTCGTATTGGCGGCGACAAATCCCACCACCGACGACTACCTCCTGTTCCTCGAGGTGAAACTCTCCCAGGCGCTCGATCGCATGGATCAGACCATGCCGAGCCAAGAACAGAATCTCCTCCGTTCTGTCTTTAGAACGCAGGGCAAGCGGCTGATCGAGGGTCTCGTGCGTCCGAACACCGTCGGGCGGAATTGGGGACTGGCGAGCCTGTTCGAAACCCGGGTATTGGGCGTTCGGGTCGTGGTGCTGGGCATAGCGGGCCGGTTTGTCCCGATCGAGGGCGTTGAAGAGGCGACACTGAAACTCGGCCGCACCGTGTTTTGAGTCCACATGACTCATGAAATGACGGTTCAGTCAACCAAACCGCTCCTGGGTGTAACCTTCTCCGCTGTGGATAACCTCGTGAACAAATCGGTCTGAGCCAGGGCCAATCGGCTGATTTCGCAATCCCCAGGTTTTCCTCGCTTTCCCCAAGAAAGCCACAATATTTAGTATTGACAAAAAAACCGAATCGCTATATGTAGCTGCATCCCGGACAAGCTTACCGGATCGGACGGTTAGTTTTCCAGCCAGATGGCTTCGAAGTTCTCGTCAAGCACAGGCAGTCGGGACCACCTTCATCGACAGCTTTCCAGGGAGGGACAACGTGAGAATCGAACGGAAATTCACGCGGAGCGGGCAGAGCCCTTACGAGGGCATGAAGTTCGTGAAGCGGTCGTCGGAAATCCGCAACCCCGACGGGTCCACGGTCTTCAAGTTGGACAACATCGAGGTTCCGGAGCAATGGTCTCAATTGGCCGTCGACATTCTGGCGCAAAAGTATTTCCGGAAAGCCGGCGTACCCCAAATTGGGCCGGACGGGAAGGTCCTGACCGGACCTGATGGAAAACCGGTGCTCGGCGGAGAGCGCGATGCGCGCCAGGTCTTCGAACGACTGGCCGGGTGCTGGACGCATTGGGGCAAGAACTACGGCTACTTCAAGACGGCCGAAGACGCCGCCGCCTTTCATGACGAGCTCTGCTACATGCTCGCGCGCCAGATGGCGGCGCCTAACTCGCCCCAATGGTTCAACACCGGGCTCCATTACGCCTACGGTCTGACCGGCCCCGCCCAAGGTCACTACTACGTTGATCCCAAGACCCGCGAAGTGGTCAAGGCCGCCAACGCGTTCGAGCGTCCACAGGTTCATGCGTGCTTCATCCAGTCCATCGAGGACGATCTGGTCAACGAGAACGGCATCATGGATCTGTGGGTCCGCGAGGCGCGGCTGTTTAAATACGGCTCAGGCACTGGAAGCAATTTCTCTAAGCTGCGCGGCGAAGGAGAACCGCTCTCGGGTGGGGGGAAATCCTCAGGCTTGATGTCGTTTCTCAAGATCGGGGACCGGGCCGCTGGCGCGATCAAATCGGGCGGGACGACCAGGCGAGCGGCCAAGATGGTCTGTCTGGATTTGGACCATCCGGATGTCGAGGAATTCATCGATTGGAAGGTGATTGAAGAGCAGAAGGTGGCCGCGATGGTCACCGGATCGAAGATTTGCGCGCAGCGGCTGAACGCGGTGTTGAAGGCCTGTCATGTGGTCGGCGGTGACGGCCAGATGAAAGTGGAGATCGATCCCAAGAAGAATCCTGTGCTCCAGGAGGCCATCCACGCGGCGCGGCGCGACCACGTGCCGGAAGCCTACATCCAGCGGATGTTCGCCTATGCCCAGCAGGGTTTCACGCATTTCGTCTTTCACGAATACGACACGAATTGGGACGGCAAGGCCTATCAGACCGTGTCGGGACAGAACTCCAACAACAGCGTTCGGATCCCGAACGAGTTCTTCGAGGCGCTGGAACAAGACGGCGACTGGCCGCTCAAACGGCGGACGGACGGCAAGGTCTCGAAGGTCGTCAAGGCGCGGGAGCTGTGGGACAAGATCGCCTGGGCCGCCTGGACCTGCGCCGATCCGGGCACGCAATACGACACGACCATCAACGAATGGCATACCTGCCCGGAGGACGGGCGCATCAATGCGTCGAATCCCTGCAGCGAATACATGTTCCTAGACGACACGGCGTGTAACCTGGCGTCCATTAACTTAGCCGAATTCTTCGCGCCAGACGGCCGGTTCGACCTGGAAAGCTTCCGCCACGCGGTGCGCCTCTGGACCATCGTGCTGGAGATCAGCGTGTTGATGGCCTCGTTCCCCAGCCGCGCGATCGCAGAGAAGAGCTACATGTTCCGGACATTAGGGTTGGGGTACGCCAACCTGGGCACGATCCTGATGCGGCAAGGCATTCCCTACGATTCGCCTGGGGCCCTGGCGATCTGCGGCGCGATCACGGCCATCATGACCGGCGAGGCTTACAGCGCGTCCGCCGAGATGGCAGCCGAGCTGTGGCCCTTTCCCGGCTACGCGAAGAATCGCGATCACATGCTGCGGGTGATCAGAAACCACCGTCGCGCGGCCTACAACGCGCCGCCGGAGGACTATGAAGGGCTGACCGTCAAGCCGATGGGCATCCAGCCGGAGCATTGTCCGCCTGACTTATTGTTGGCGGCCCGGCGGGCATGGGATCGGGCTCTGGAACTGGGGACCGCCTACGGGTTCCGCAACGCCCAGGTGACGTGCATCGCGCCGACCGGTACGATCGGGTTGGTGATGGATTGCGATACGACCGGCATCGAGCCGGACTTCGCGCTGGTCAAGTTCAAGAAACTGGCGGGCGGAGGCTACTTCAAGATCATCAACCAGAGCCTGCCGCCGGCGCTCGCGACCCTCGGTTACACGCAGGCGCAGATCCAGGACATCGTCCATTACTGCATGGGACGGCAGACGCTCAAGGGCGCGCCGTTCATCAATCACGAGACGCTGAAGGAGAAAGGGTTCGACGACGCGGCGCTGGAGCGGCTGGAACGCGCGCTCAAGCAGGCCTTCGAGATCCAGTTCGCCTTCAACAAGTTCACGCTGGGCGAGGAGTTCTGTCGCGAGAAGCTGGGTTTCACGGATGAGCAACTGAACGAGCCCCACTTCAATATGCTCAAAGCGCTGGGGTTTACGCAGGAAGAAGTCGCGGCGGCCAACGACTATTGCTGCGGCACCATGACCGTGGAAGGTGCGCCCCACCTCAGGGCGGAACACTTGCCGGTGTTCGATTGCGCCAACCGCTGCGGCCGGCTGGGGCAACGCTACATTCCGGTCGAAGCCCACATTCGCATGATGGCGGCGGCGCAACCCTTCATCAGCGGAGGGATCAGCAAGACGATCAATATGCCCGCCGACGCCACGGTGGAAGACGTGAAGGCCGCCTATCTCCTGGCGTGGAAGAGCATGGTCAAGGCCGTCGCGCTTTACCGCGACGGATCCAAGCTGAGCCAGCCGTTGAATGCCTCCTCGGACAGTGGAAAGGCGGTCGAACCGGGTGCCGACGTACTGAGCGCCGCCGAAAAAATGACCGAGCGGGTGCTGGTGCGCTATCGGTACCTGGCGAAACGGCGGCCGTTGCCGGCGCGGAGGAACGGGTACACGCAGAAGGCGATCGTCGGAGGCCACAAGATCTATCTGAGGACCGGCGAGTACGAAGACGGGACGCTGGGCGAGATCTTCCTCGACATGCACAAAGAAGGGGCAGCCTTCAGGAGTCTCATGAATTGCTTCGCGATCGCCATCTCCTTGGGACTGCAACACGGGGTACCGCTGGAAGAGTTCGTCGAAGCGTTCGTCTTTACCCGGTTCGAGCCGAACGGGCCGGTCAAGCTCAACGATCGGATCAAGATGGCGACGTCGATCATCGACTACATCTTCCGCGAGCTGGCCGTGACCTATCTGGATCGCTACGACCTGGCGCAGGTGCAGCCTGAGGACTTGCGGATGGATTCGGTGAAGAAGGATGACCAGGATCCGGAGTGCACGGACGAGGAAGCGGACATCCAGGCGCTCCAATCGGCCTCGATCATCGCAGACAAGTTTCCCTCCCGGCATGACGCGGGAAACGGCGCGAGAGGGAACGGTCGAGGGAACGGGCACGCCGTGGCTCACCAGGTGGAGATCACACGTGAGTCGCTCACCGTCACGGCGATTCGTGACACGGCGCGGCTGAAGGGCTACGAAGGCGATCCGTGCCCCGAATGCAAGCAGTTCACCATGGTCCGGAACGGCACCTGCCTCAAGTGCGTGAACTGCGGCGCCACGAGCGGGTGCTCGTGAGATAGAAGCTTGGTCGGCAAGCGACGTTCTCTCGCACGAAATTCGGTCGTGCTCGAGTAGGGCGTGAAAGAAAGGCGTTACATGTTACCGAGAAGGTGCGTCTGTGAGGAACGCGGTCCTTTTAATAGTGGTTTGCCGGGGATTTGGGCTGGCAAGCCCCTTCAAACGGGGCTTCGTTATATCGAGCGCTGTGACGACTGCCAGCGCTTTTCATGCGATGAGGCAGCTGGGGAAATCTATGCAAAGGTTCGCCGCGGTCGACTGCATTACGATCGAAGAGGAAGGGTAATTTTCTTGCCCGAGTGATTGACGCAACAAGAATCCGGTTACTTCGTCATCGCGCCAGGGGAAAATCCACCCACGCAATTCTTGCCGATACGATCCTATTTCTGCTATCTCGTGGTCCGCTACAGACGGTTGAGCTTCATCCGATGATTCAGCGTCTGCATCCAGACATCTGCGACGATTCAATAGACCGGATTATAGAAGGGGTCCACTTTGGGAAGAAATGGAAGCACTACGTAAGAAATGCGCAACAGTCCCTGAAGCGAGAGGGGCGAATACGGTATGATGGCAATCGGTGGCATCTGGTTTCGTAGATAAGCATTCACTGCAATTGAAGGTTGCGGAGAACTGGCATTCCCGCGGCTTTTCCTGCGACCTGTGGGTTGATCCGCCGGGGCAGGTGTGGGAGGATTATGTCCATTCCGTAGATGAACTCCTGATGGTAGTGGAAGGGGAATTGGAACTGGCGATGCAGGGGCGGACGTTCAGGCCTCAGCCGGGCGAAGAGGTGTTTATCCCCGCCCATGTGGTACATTCTGTCCGGAACGTAGGTGGGACCACCGCGCGATGGCTGTACGGATATAAAAAGTAAGGCGAGAGGCCAGGGGCTCGAGGCACGGGGTGGGTCCCAATGTTGTTTGACCTCTAGCCTCGCGCCTCTAGCCCCTAGCCTCGGAGACTGGATATGCCGACGACGACGCAATTGGTGATCAGCGAGCGCAGTAAGCCGGGGGTGCTGGCGCAGGTGGCTTCGGTGCTGGGCGGCGCCGGGGTCAATATCAAGGCTTTTTCCGCTCCGGAAGTGACGGGCACCGGGAATCTTCGGTTGCTGGTGGCGGATTTGGAAGGAGCGCGGGCCGCCTTGTGGGCGGCGAAGATCCGTTTTCGAGAAGAGGTGGCCCTGGTGTTGAGCCTGGAAAATAAGCCCGGCGCCTTGAAGGAGGTCGCCGATCTGCTGAACAAGGCCAGGATCAACATCAAATGCGGCTATTGCACGCCGTCCCGCGAGGGCAAACGCGCCATCGTGGTCCTGACCGTCTCGAACACCCAAAAAGCCTTGGACGTGCTGCGCGATAAGTCCCTCGACGAATTCTGACATGCGGGCAGGCTTTCACACGCCTCTTGCTCGGTTGGCCGTTTCTGTTCCGTTCCTCCTGGGCACCTGGGCCTTGTCGGGTTGCGCCGGCGCCCCCTCTCCTCGCGCCTATCCACCTGGCTATCCTATCGGCTATGTCGAACGCGGAACGGCATCCTGGTATGGGCCGGGTTTTCACGGGAACCACACAGCCAGCGGGGAGCGGTTCGATATGCACAAGTTGACGGCGGCGCACCGGACCCTGCCTCTGGGCTCCGTGGCGGTCGTCCGTTCGCTTTCGACAGGCCAGCAAGTGACCGTGCGAATCAACGACCGGGGGCCGTTCGCGCGGGGCCGCATCCTCGACCTGTCCTATGCCGGAGCGAGGGCGCTCGGGATGACCGGTTCCGGGACGGACGAGGTCGAGTTGCGTGTCATCGGCTATGAGGGCAGGCCGGGCGGCATGGGAGTCCTCCGCGTCCAGGTCGGCTCATTTGCCGACCCGGCGAACGCACGGGCACTGATCGATCGCTTGAAGGGCCGCTATCCGGATAGCCGGATCGTGATGGTCGAACTACCGGAAGGCAAACGGTATCGCGTCCAGGTAGGACAGTTCACGAGCGAGACCCAGGCCGAGGCAGCCGCTCGGCGACTGGGAAGCCTGCTGGAAGTCGATCCCTTCGTCGTGAGGGACGACACCTAGGCTGTGGGCTCCTCCTTCACCTTTCGGTCCTTAGATGAAGCTTGGCAACCCATTGATTTCCCGTCAGGAATTGCTGCAGCGCTTGATGGGCCGCCTTGCCTGTGGTAAATGTACTGCGCAATGGATGACGGCGGCCCGATAGGGTCTCACCAGGTCACTCTGTTCCTCCGTATTCCAATCACTTCGCTCACCTGCCCGGCTCGGGTGTCGGCGGTGTGTCCTGTCCGGCTTCTGGAGCCGGTCGTTCGTCTCTAATTTTCGACTCCCATGGACATTCTTATCCTGCTTTCTCTGATTCTGTTGTCGGCCATTATTTCTGCGGCCGAGATCGGATTCTTCTCGGTCAATGAAACCCGGCTCCGGGCCTTGGCCGATGGCGGGAGCAAGCGGGCCGCAGTAGCCCTCTACCTTCGCGGCAATCCCCAACGGCTGCTCTCCACCATCATGATCGGGGATAACCTGGTCAATGCGGGCGCCGCCGCGTTCGCCACCATCATCACCATCCGGCTGTTCGGTTCGGAGGCGCTGGCGGTCGCGATCGGAATCCTGACCTTCGTCTTGATGATCTTCGGCGACGTGGTGCCCAAGACCCTGGCCGCCAAGCATGCCGTTCCCCTCGTCCTGGCGATGGCCTATCCGGTCTATTGGATCGAGTGGGTGCTGCAGCCGGTGTTGTTCGTCCTGGAGCCGATGATCGACAAGATCACGGGTGGCAAAGGGCTGACGGTGCCGTTCGTGACTGAAGAAGAGCTCAAGATCATGCTGGATGTCGGCGGCAAGGCCGGCGCGATCGAGTCCGAAGAAGTGAAGATGATCAAGAACGTCTTCCAATTGAACGACATCACGGCTGAGGACGCGATGACCCCGCGCATTTACGTCTTTGCGCTGGACGGGAACTTACGCCTCAAAGAGGCCCAGGATAAGCTTTTCACGTCCAAATACTCGCGGATTCCGGTGTACGACGGCACGCTCGACAACATTACGGGGATCCTCTACAAGACCAAGGCCCTGATGGAACTGGCCCAAGGCCATTGCGATGTCAGGCTGAAGGAGATCGCCCATCCGGCGCTCTTCGTCCCGTGCAGCAAGCCGGCCGATGATTTGATGAAGCAGTTCCAGCAGGAAAAACGGCACATGGCCATCGTGGTGAACGAATTCGGTGGCGTCATGGGGCTGGTGACGCTGGAAGATCTGCTGGAAGAGGTCGTCGGCGAGATCATGGACGAGACGGACATCACCGAGGAGCTGATCAAACGGATCGGCAAGAACCAGATTCTGGTTCACGGCCGGACCGAGGTGCGCAAGGTGAACGACTTCCTGAAAGTGGACTTGGGCGACGAAGCCAACACGATCAGCGGGTTGATTCAGGAGGAACTGGGCCGGATTCCCGCCGTCGGGGAGGAATTGCGCATAGGAAACTGCCGCCTCGTGGTGCACGAAGCGGACCCGAGGTCGATCAAGAGCGTGCAGATCTTCAAGGAAGAAAAAACCGGCGCGGCGGTCGAATCGCCCGAAACGGCCAGGGTGGATGTGGCGAGCTAGCCACCGGCACGCGGCTCCACCAGCGCCGCAAACGTGTCCTCCGTCAGCAGGGTGATTCCCAATTTCTTGGCCTGGTCCAGTTTAGATCCCGCGTCTTTGCCCACCACGACATAGTCGGTCTTCTTGCTGACACTGGAGGTCACGTGGCCTCCCAGTTCTTCCAGCAGGTTCAGCGCGGCCAGGGTGGATCTCTGGCATCTCACCCTCCCCGGCAGATCGGCCAGTTTGAGGAGTGGGAAGGCATCCGAGTGCACATCTCTGGAGGCCAAGCCCGCCGAGGTCAGCGCGGTCACCAGCGGCATGACCGGCAGGGCCAGCCCCAGCAGGGCGGTGACGAGGAACAGCAGCGTGGGAGCATTGGGCCACAGGGAGTGCGAAAAGCTCCGCACGCCCAGCCCCGCCGAGAGCAGGGTCAGGGCCAGCGCCCCGCCCGCCGTCAGGTCCAGCGATGGCCACGCTTGCTGGTTGGTCAGCCGCTGGATCAGCGGCGCGGCGCGTGGATCGAGCTGGGAGAGGATCAGGCGGGTCAGTGTAGTGCTCATGATCAATCCTTGTCGTGGCTGCGGATGATTATACGCCTGACTGCCAGACTGAGACTATTCCGGGCGGTACGGCGCTTCCTCCTCGATGTCGCCGACGTACTCCGGCAGGTGGGTGTGTCCGAGCATCTGGCGGATGGCCTGG
>JBBIOW010000106.1:0-10407 GCA_037443165.1 Nitrospiraceae bacterium
GAGCCGCCAGAAGTGGTGTTGCATGAAATCGTCCTTGCTGGGTAGCGAAGGAAAGATGCGGCTGCGGATTCTTGTGGCCGGGACCGTTCAAGGGGTGGGGTTTCGCCCTTTTGCCTATCGACTGGCCAGACGATTGGGGCTGGACGGGTGGGTGGCGAATACGACCGAAGGGCTCCTGGTTGAAGCGGAAGGGACCAAGGAGAACGTGGACGCCTTCGCCGTACGGCTCATCGATGAAGCCCCGGATTCGTCTCGCATCGAGCGGGTGGCGCGCCAGACGATCCCCGTAACAGGAGAACGGGGTTTTCATATTCGGACGAGTCTTGCGGGAGGACTGCGGTATCCGACCTTGCCGGCCGATCTGGCCATCTGTGCCGACTGCTCGCGTGAACTGTGGGATCCTCGAGATCGGCGATTCCGCTATCCCTTCCTGACTTGCACCCGGTGCGGCCCGCGGTTCAGCATCCTGACGGATCTCCCCTATGACCGCTCCCGGACCACCCTGAATCGATTCCCGCTGTGTCCGGCATGCCTCGCAGAGTATCAAGACCCCGCCGACCGGCGATTCCATGCCGCGGCGCTCGCCTGTCCGTCCTGCGGACCGCGAGCGGCGCTCTGGGATGTCCACGGGCGCGTCCTGGCAGAGGACGAAGGCGCGTTGGCTCAGGCCTGCCAGATGGTGGCGAACGGGCTAGTGTTGGCGGTCAAGGGGCTGGGCGGGTTTCAGCTCTGGGTAGACGCCTGCTCGGAAACGGCCGTCCGGCGACTGCGCGACCGCAAGCGGCGACCGCACAAACCCTTCGCGGTGCTGTTTCCGTCGCTCCAGGCGGTCGAGGAGGCGTGTCTCGTGTCACCGGAGGAATCTGCATTGCTGGCGTCGCCGCAGGCGCCGATCGTGCTCCTGCGCCGTCGTCGTTCGTCGGGGCTGGCCGCGGCTGTGGCTCCCGGCAATGCCTTTGTCGGGGCCATGCTGCCATACTCGCCCCTCCATGTGCTGTTGGCGGCCGAGTTAAACGGCCCAGCGGTGGCCACGAGCGGGAATCGATCCGACGAGCCGATCGCCATCGAGGAGCACGACGCACTCGCCCGTCTCGGGGAGATCGCCGATGCGTATCTGGTGCACGATCGGCCTATTGCCCGGCCCGTCGATGACTCGGTCGCGCGCATCCTGCCGAGCGGGCCGCTGATCCTCAGGCGGGCGCGGGGCTACGTGCCGTCGCCCATCGCTCTGCCCGAAGAACTCCGCAGGCGGCGGGCCCCGGTGTCGATCCTGGCGGTAGGCGGACATCTTAAGAACACCATCGCTCTGGCGGCCGGCGATCAGGTGACAGTAAGCCAGCATTTGGGTGACCTTTCCACGCCGGAAGCGTCCGCGGCATTCCGGCAAGCGATCGACGATTTCACTCGGTTGTTGGATGTGAAGCCTGCGGCCATCGCCTGCGACCTCCATCCGGACTACCGGTCGACACAGTATGCTCGGGAATTGGCCGAGCGGCTGGCCGTTCCGGTGATTCCGGTGCAGCATCATCATGCGCACATCGCGTCCTGCATGGCGGAACACAACCTTGGCGGCGAGGTGCTGGGGGTGGCCTGGGATGGGGCCGGCTATGGGCCGGATAGGACGATCTGGGGCGGCGAGTTTCTCGTCGCCGGCTATGGGACGTTTCGACGTTGTGCGCGGTGGCGGCCCTTCCGGTTGCCCGGCGGCGAAGCAGCCGTGCGCGAGCCCCGGCGCTCGGCGCTGGCCGTGCTCTGGGAGACCTTCGGGGAGGAAGCGGTCAATCTCGTTCGAGGATTCGAGCAGCCCGGACAGGTGCAGGCGGTGACTTCCCTGTTGCGCCAGCAGGTCCAGTCTCCTGTGACCAGCAGCATGGGGCGGGTTTTCGATGCCGTCGCGTCGATGCTCGGATTATGTCAGGTCGCGAGTTTCGAGGGACAGGCTGCGATGGCCGTCGAACACGCGGCGTCGGAAGCATGGGAGAAAGCGGCCGGGGAGGTGGGGTATCCCGTCGAGATCGTCAAGGACCTCGAGCATCCTGGCACGCGAATGATCGATTGGCGGCCGATGGTCCGGGCCATCCAGGAAGATCTGCGGACCGGGATTGCGCCTGGTTTGATCGCCCTGCGGTTTCATCTCGCGCTGGCTGATTCTATCCACCGGGTGGCGCAGAGGGCGGGGTTGCCGCGCGTGGTGCTGTCCGGAGGCTGTTTTCAGAACGGGTTGCTGGTCGAACTGATTCGGAGGCGCCTGGCTGGCGCCGGATTCGACGTGTTCACGCACCGCGAGATCCCTCCCAATGACGGGGGACTTTCGTTGGGGCAAGCGGCCGTGGTGTGCGCGCGCTGGACAGGCCGGGTAGAAGGGCAATAGGCCATGAGCGGTGGGTTTTGCACGGGGGATCGACGATCTTTGCTCCATTGCCTATAGCCCATAGTCCATAGCCTTTGATTGGCGGGGTTTGACATGTGTCTGGCGGTACCGGGACAGGTCGTGAGTATCGGCGACGACGCGCTCAGGACGGGCACGGTTTCGTTCAGTGGGATGGTCAAAGACGTGTCCCTGGTGCTCGTACCGGAGGCGCGTGTCGGGGACTATGTCATCGTGCATGTCGGGTTTGCGATCAGCAAAGTGGATGAAGACGCGGCTCTCCGGTCGGTCGAGCTCTTCCAGGCCATGGCGGCTCGGGATCGGAGGGAAGCTTCGTCGGCAGAACCCGAAGACGGAGTGACGCCGTGAAGTATGTGGATGAATACCGGGATCGGAGCGCGGCGGAAGTCGCGGCGAACGAAATACGTCGTCTGGTCACCAGGCCCTGGATCATCATGGAAGTGTGCGGCGGGCAGACCCATGCCATCGTGCGGTTCGGTTTGGACGAATTGTTGCCGGAGAAGCTGACCTTGGTGCATGGGCCGGGCTGTCCGGTGTGCGTGACGCCCGTGGGCCTGATCGATCAAGCGGTGGCCTTGGCGTCGTGGCCGCAGGTGATCTTCTGCACGTTCGGCGATATGCTCCGCGTGCCGGGCTCCCGGCGAAGCCTGTTCGACGCGAAAGCGGCCGGCGGCGACGTTCGGGTGGTGTATTCGCCACTCGATGCTCTGGCGTTGGCGGAGTCGCATCCGGATCGGGAAATCGTGTGCTTCGCCGTCGGCTTCGAGACGACCGCCCCGGCCTATGCGATGGCGGTCAAGGAAGCCGCTCGGCGTCGGCTCTCTAATTTCAGTCTGCTCGTCGCGCATGTGCTGGTTCCACCCGCGATGGAAGCGATTCTGTCGGCTCCGGGCAACCGTGTCCAAGGCTTTTTGGCAGCCGGCCATGTATGCACGGTGATGGGCTATGCCGAGTACGAACCGCTGGCCGTCCGGTACCGAGTCCCGATCGTGGTGACCGGTTTCGAACCGCTGGATATCCTCGAGGGCATCCTGATGCTGGTGCGGCAACTGGAGGAGGGACGCGCCGAAGTGGAAAATCAATACGTCCGCTCGGTGCGGCGGCAAGGCAACGAGGCGGCCACGGCGCTCATGGCGGAGGTGTTCGAGCCGTCGCCACGGGCGTGGCGGGGAATCGGCGAGATTCCGGCGAGCGGTCTTCGCCTGAAACCGGCGTATGCCGCTTACGACGCGGCGCTGAAGTTTCGGCGTGAGCTGGCACAAACCGCCGGAAGCGCCGAGGAGGATCCGGAATGCCGAAGCGGGCTCGTGCTGCAAGGCCTGCTCAAACCGACCGAGTGTCCCGCCTTCGGCGTGAAGTGCACACCGGAGCGTCCGCTAGGTGCCCCGATGGTTTCGAGCGAAGGCGCCTGCGCCGCGTACTACAGGTATCGAAGCCACGTGAACGGTGAAGTGCGATGAGCGACCAAGGTTCCTTTGAACTCTCCTGCCCGCTGCCGACAGCCGAGCGGCAGACGATCGCGCTGGCGCACGGCGGCGGGGGACGTCTCATGCAGGAATTGATCCGGCGAACGTTTCTCCCGGCGTTCGACAACGCCTGGCTGGCCCAGCTCCATGACGGAGCCGTGTTTCCGGTCGATGCGGGAAAGCTCACGCTCACCACGGATTCCTACGTGGTCCAGCCGTTGTTTTTTCCCGGCGGAGATATCGGGAGCCTCGCCGTCTACGGGACGGTCAACGATCTCGCGATGTGCGGCGCGAGGCCTTTGTACCTGAGTGCCGGGTTCATTTTGGAGGAGGGCCTGCCGATCGAGACGCTCACGCGGGTGGTGGCCTCCATGGCCGAGGCCGCACGGGCGGCTGGCGTGGCCATTGTGACTGGGGATACCAAGGTCGTGGATCGCGGCAAGGGCGACGGCATGTTCATCAACACCGCCGGCGTCGGTCTCGTGCTTCAGGGAGCGACGGTCGCTCCGCAACGCGTGCGGCCGGGGGACGCCATTCTGCTCAGCGGCGATCTGGGCCGCCACGGCCTGGCGGTCCTGAGCGTGCGCGAGGGGTTGGCCTTCACCGGCGACATTCGAAGCGATTCCGCCCCCGTCCACGGCGTGATCGAAGATCTCCTCGCCAACGGCATCGAGGTGCACTGCCTGCGGGATCTCACCCGCGGCGGCCTGGCCAGCGCGCTCAACGAAATCGCCGCGGCTGCTCGGGTCGGGATGACGGTCGAAGAACGGGCGATTCCCGTCTGCGATCCGGTGCGCGGCGCCTGTGAACTGTTGGGACTCGACCCCTTGTACGTCGCCAACGAAGGCCGTTTTGTCGCCTTTGTTCCTGAGTCGGAAACGTGCAGTGCCCTAACCCTCATGCGCAGGCACGATGTCTCGCGCCAGGCCGCAGTCATCGGTCGCGTGACGGATGCGGATGAGTCCGCCGTCGTCTTGACGACCGTGCTGGGCACCCGGCGATTTCTTGATCTCTTGTCCGGCGAGCAATTGCCGAGGATCTGTTGACCATGATCTATACCGTCACCCTCAATCCCGCGCTGGATCATTTCCTCGACGTCGAGGATCTGCAGGTTGGGGAGACGAACCGCGCGACGGGGGAATGCGTCTATGCTGGGGGAAAAGGGATCGACGTGTCGCGCGCGATCCGGCGTCTGGGCGGCGACAGTATCGCCTTGGGGTTTATCCGCGGGCATAACGGGCGGCTGATGGTCGATCTGCTCAAAGGCGAGGGCGTGACGTGTTACTTCACGCCGATTGTGCAGGAAACCCGCCGCAATGTGATCATCTGCGCGAAGCAGCGCCGGACGCAGACCATGGTCAATGCCAAGGGGCCTCTCGTCGCGCCGCAGGAATGGCGCGCATTTCTCACGCATCTTGGCCTGTTGGACTTGCGCGGCGCCTATGTCGTGCTGGGCGGCAGTCTGCCCCGCGGGGTCCCGCAGGATGCCTATCGGCAGATCATTACCCTCGTGCAACGGCACGGCGCCAGAGCCGTGCTGGACGCCGACGGACCCTGTTTCAAGGCCGGTCTCAAGGCCAGGCCTTTCGCGATCAAACCCAACTTGAATGAACTGCGCCGCCTGACCGGGCGGCCGCTGGGGACCGAGAACGCGGTATGGGGTGCGGCACGGGCGCTGAATCGGGCGGGGGTGCGGATCGTGCTGGTCTCACAGGGACGGCGTGGGTTGCTGGCGGTCAGCGGTGCCGAGCGATACCGGGCCGTGCCTCCGGCCGTGGCGGTTCGCAGCACGGTCGGAGCCGGCGATTCGACCGTCGCGGGCTTTGTGTTCAGGCACGCGGGCGGCAAAGACTTGGAGGAGTGCGTCCGCTTTGCGACGGCCGCCGGCACGGCGGCCACGCTCGCGCCGGGGAACCAACTGTGCCGCCTGAAGGATGTGCAGCGGCTGCTGCCACGGATCAGGATTCAGGCGCTGGGCTAGCCTCTCGCCTCTTCGAAGACGAAAGGACGGTGACGATGAAAATCCTGCTCGCAGTCGACTGGTCGAAGTACGGTCGGTGGGCGACGGAATGGATCGTGCGGATGCCGTTTGTGGCGTCGCCTTCCGTCACCGCGTTACACGTGCTGGATGTGGCGGCGTTGCGCGCGCCCTTCGTGGTGCAACCCGTGATCGCCGGCAACGAGCGGTTCATCCAAGAAGAGATCAAGCGACTGGAAACGCGGGCGAGCAAAGTGGTCGAGGAGACCCGCGCGTTGTTCTCATCCCATGGTCTGAAGGGCAAAGTCGTGACCCAAAAAGGAAGCGTGGCGTCCACCATCTTGAAGCGGGCGCCCAAACGGGACGGTCTCATCGTCGTCGGCAGTCGGGGATTGGATGCGCTCGATCGGTTCATGCTCGGCAGCGTGTCCACGCAGGTGACGTTGCATGCCCCGTGCTCCGTGCTCGTCGTGAAGGAGGAGGCGCGGCCGGTTCGTCACCTCGTCTTGGCGACCGACGGGTCTCCGTCGTCCGAGAAAGCGGTGCGGTTTCTGACGGGCAAGCTCCGGGCGGACGCGGGCGTGGCCGCCGGAGCGACCGACTCCATCCTCGTGTCGATCGTGCATGTGATGCCGTTTCTGAAATATCCCGAGCTGAAGGAAGCGGGCAAAAAGGTCGTCGAGCGGTGCGCGGAGAAGCTGGTCAAGGCCGGCTATCAGGTCGATGAAGTGCTGCGGCTCGGCAAGCCCGCCGAGGAAATCATGAAGGTCGCGTCACGCAAGAAAGCCGATCTCATCGTCACCGGCGCCAAAGGCTTAGGCGCCATTGCGCGGTTCCTGCTCGGTAGCGTCTCGACCAAAGTGGTGCAACACAGCTCCTGTTCGGTGTTGGTGGTGCGGTGAGCCGAGGCGAGGGCAAGAACGGACGCCCCCCCGCAAATTGACTCAGCCGCGCCGCAAGGCGTATACTTTCTCGTAAGTGAGATCATCGATGCATCGCGCACGCGCCGTCCTCGTCGGCCTGTTGGTCGTCCTGTTCGTCGGCTTCAGCGTCAACGCGTACGCTTGTGTGCTGTCGTTCGTCGGGCACCCGACAACGGCGATGGGCGTTGGGTGTTCGACGCCGGGACAACAACCCGCTCCCCAGTTCTGCGAGGTCTTCAAGACCCTCACCGTGGAAACCGGCAACACCCTCGACCCCGCCGGCGATAGTCACAGACTGTGTCCTGGAGGCTCGGCGCCCGCGGTCTCCTGCGCAAAGCCGGTGTCTTGTTGTGCGCGCCGGCTCGTCCGGACGCTCCACGATCCTCCGCGCAATCTTCCGCTGAACGCCGTCCTACGCATTTGATCCTCTCCTGAGAAACGGCTGGGTCAATGGGCCGGCGACCGATTCGGTCAAGGGCTTTCCGGTCTTTTTCTTTCAAGGAGGGCGACCATGATCCGCTTGATGACATTACCCATGGCCGTGGCCGCGGTGGTCTATATGGGTCCCGTAGTCCTGGCCGCTCAAGCCGCACAAGAGTCGCGACTGTCATTGGACAACCTCGTCACGGAGATGATGGAGAACAACCCGGAGATCAGGGCGGCGCGCGAGCGATGGGAAGCGGCCAAGGCGATCGTGCCGCAGGTGCAAACGCTTCCTGATCCGAAGGTTCAGCTCGGCTATCAACGAATGCCCATGGTGGAGCCGCTTGAGGGCGCCGTGTACGGCTTTGGACAGGAGATTCCGTTTCCCGGAAAGCTCCGACTCCGGGGCGAGGTCGCCCAGCGGGAAGCCGAGCGGTTGGAACGGGACTATCTGGCGACCCGGCTCAGGCTGATCGCGGCTCTGAAACAGGCTTACTTTGATTTGCACTTCGTCCATAAGGCCATCGAGATCGTCGAGAAAAACAAGCAGCTCCTGATCCAATTCGAAAAGACCGCCAAGGCGCGGTACACCGTCGGACGGGCGGCCCAGCAAGATGTGTTTCGTGCGCAGGTCGAGATTTCCCGTGTCCTCGACCGCCTGGCGGTGCTCGAGCAACAGAAGGAGAGCCTCCACGCGGCGATCAACCGCATTCTGAATCGTCCTCCCGCTGCGCCGCTCGGCACTCCCGAGGAGATCCAGGTCGCCCTCCTCCCGTTTCCGTTAGACGAACTGAGCCGCCGGGCCGAGGCGTTGTCCCCGATACTGCAGGCGTCGGCGAAGGGAGTCGAGCGCGGCGAGCAAGCCGTCGCCCTGGCCCGGCGTGAGTATTTCCCCGACTTCGACGTGACCGCACTCGGTCTCCGGAACGACCGGATCAACGACAACGGATATCAGGTCATGCTCGGTATCCGGGTCCCGCTCTACTACGCCACCAAGCAGCGACAGGGCGTCAATCAGGCGCTCGCCGGGCTGACCAGTGCGAGGGAGGACTTGAGCACGTCGCGGCAGGAGGTGCTGTTCCGGGTGAAGGACGCGTTTGTCCAGGCGCAGCGCGCGGAGCGACTCGTGATGATTCTTCGGGATGCGATCATCCCCCAAGCGACGCTGGCGCTCAAGTCCGCTCAGGCGGGCTACAGCGTCGGGAAGGTGGACTTCTTGACGCTGCTGAACAGTCTCTTGACGTTGCAGGAAAATGAACTCGAGTTGCACGGGGAAATGGTCGCGCACGAAAAAGCGCTGGCGAGGCTAGAGGAACTGACCGGAGGCCCGTTATCCGCGAACCGTTAGCCGTTGTCCGTCACCCGTTTTCGATCACCGTTCACGGATCACGGAGGGCACGTGACGCGCACGATCGTCATCACAGGGGCATTGGCGTTGCTGGTGGCGTTGCTGGCGGCGGGCTATTGGTTCCTGACGCAGGAACCGCCGGGCGCGCCGGCGGAGGGGCCGCATGGGACGATGCCCCGCGAGGGCTCGCCGCACGCTGTCCCGCCGGCGGCAACGTCCGCCCCGGCCGCGGAGCCCAATACCGTGACGATCGCCCCGGAGCGGTTGCAGACGATCGGGGTGCGGTTCCAGGAGGCCGCACGCCGGCCGCTCGAAAAAGTGATTCGGACCGTAGGGCGGGTCGAGATCGACGAGCGCCGGCTGGCTCGGGTCAACATCAAGTTCGACGGGTGGATCGAGAATCTCCTGGTCAGCGCGGTCGGGGACCACGTCAAGAAAGGGGACATCCTCTTTACGATCTACAGTCCGGACCTGGTCGCGACTCAGGAGGAATATCTGCTGGCGTTGCAGAGTTACCGCGAGCTCGGCGGGAGCGAGTTTCCCGAGGTCGCCCGCGGGGCCAAGGAATTGCTGGAGGCCACCAAGCGGCGTTTCCAGCTCTGGGATATCACGGAGGACCACATTCGCGACCTCGAGCGCACTGGCCGGGTGCTGCGGACGCTGCCCATTCATTCGCCTATCACCGGCACGGTCATCCGCATGCAGGCCAGGGCTGGCACGTACGTCACGCCCGGGACGGAACTGTATTTCATTGCCGATCTCTCGCACATCTGGATTATGGCCGACATCTACGAATATGAACTCCCCTCGGTCAAGATCGGGCAGGGTGCCACGGTTACGCTGTCCTATGACCCGCAGACGAAGCTACACGGCCATGTGGGGTTCATCTATCCGACGCTGGATCCGAAGACGCGAACGGCCAGAGTCCGGTTCGAGGTCGACAATCCTGGCGAGCGGCTCAAGCCGGACATGTATGCCAATGTGGAGCTGAAGATCCCGCTCGGGACCCGGCTGGCCGTTCCCAGGGACGCGGTGCTGGAATCCGGCGAGCGCCAGATCATGTTCATCCATCACGGCGGCGGCAAGCTGGAGTGGAGGACCGTGAAGCTCGGAGAACGGGCCGGCGATTGGGTCGAAGTGGTGCAGGGGCTCACGGAAGGCGACCATGTCGTGACCTCGGCGAATTTCCTGATCGATTCCGAGAGCCAGTTGAAAGCCGCCGTCGGCGGGATGGCGGGGATGCCGGGGATGAAGTGAAGTGGGTGCAGGCGCAGGGCGCGGGGCGAGAGGCACGAGGGAGGTCGGCCTACAACCCTTTGAGATCCCTGGCGTCGTTTTCACTGTCAGCCCCTAGCCCTGAGCCCCTAGCCTCGGGCCTGCGTCGGCGAACGAAGAGAGCCGCGATGGTTGCACGCATCATCGAGTTCAGCGCAAGGAACCGAGTGATCGTCTTCCTCCTCGCCTTCGGACTGGCGATGGCCGGCTGGTATGCCATGGGCAATACACCGTTGGACGCCGTGCCGGACCTGTCCGATACGCAAGTGATCATTTACACAAAGTGGCCGGGAAGGTCGCCGGATCTAGTCGAAGACCAGATTACCTACCCCATTGTCACCGCCCTTATCTCGGCTCCCAATGTCACCGTCGTCCGTGGATTGTCGGATTTCGGCTCCTCGTACGTCTATGTGTTATTCAAGGACGGCACGGACATCTACTGGGCTCGCAGCCGGGTCCTGGAATATATGAGCCAATTAGCGGGGCGTCTTCCAGACGGGGTCGCCCCTCAGCTCGGTCCGGACGCCACGGCGGTGGGGTGGGTATTCCAGTATGCCCTGATCGATGAAAGCGGCCAGCACGATCTCGCCTTCCTGCGCAGCTTT
>JBBIOW010000107.1:0-10089 GCA_037443165.1 Nitrospiraceae bacterium
GATTCGCCGGCCCCCGCTGCGGTCTCCTTGGTCACCTTGGCCACGCTTTCGATGTCGCCCGCGATGTGCTGCGTGGCGACCGACTGTTCCTCGGATGCGACCGCGATCTGCCGAATCATGTCCGCGCTCTGCGTGACCGTCTCCATAATGCGTGACAGCGCCTCGCCCGTTCGGTTGACCAAGTCGGCGCCGCTCGCTACCTTCTGAGTCCCTTCTTCCATGGAATCCACGGCGCCTTTGGTCTTTTGTTGGATCTCGGCGATCATGTTGCTGATTTCCTTGGTGGCCTGGGTCGTGCGCTCCGCCAGCTTGCGGACCTCGTCCGCCACGACGGCAAACCCGCGGCCTTGCTCGCCGGCACGGGCCGCTTCGATCGCCGCGTTCAACGCCAACAAATTCGTCTGGTCGGCAATGTCTTCGATCACCCGCACGATCTGTCCGATCTGATCGGACGAGCGGCCGAGTGCCGCGATGATGGTCGCCGAGCTCGCCACGGCCTCGGAGAGTTGCTTCATGCCGCAGATCGTCTCCCCGACGATGTCGCGCCCATTCTTGGCGGTCTGGACGGTCTCTTGGGCGAGACCGGCCGCTTTGCCGGAGTTCTGGGCGATCTCCGCGACCGTGGCGTTCATCTCTTCCACGGGGTTCGCTGTTTGAGCAGCTCTGCACGACAACGGCTCGGCCCCCTAGGCGATTTCCTCGGCCGTGGCCGAGAGTTCCGCGGAAGCGGACGCGACCCGATCGGTCACGTGAGCGACCTTGGCGATCATCTTCTGGAGTTTCTCGATGAACAGATTGAAGAACCCGCCGAGTTGGGCGATCTCGTCTCGCCCCTCGGCCGGCACGCGTCTGGTCAAATCCCCTTGTCCTTCCGCGATATCTCGAGCCATCGTGGCCATGGCCCCGAGCGGCCTCAACACGAAGACCCGCAAAAGCGCGACCGTGACGGCCAGCACGGCCAGCACGACCGAGACCAGCACCAGGCTCGTGCGCAGCATCGACTCGTTCGACGCGGCCTTCGCGGCCGACATCGGAATTCCGACCGTCAACACGCCGAGGACATCGCCCACTTGGTTGCCTTGGTGGCAACCGATGCAGGCTGCCGTGGTCGCCTTGTCCGGAGTCGCACGCCGAAACATGAGCACGCCCGCGGTGTCTTCGATCTTGGTGTAACTCTCAGCGCCGCTCATGATCGCCTGGATCGCCTGCCGTTCGAACTCGTCGCGCGCGGCATTGTCCGGGTTGAGCGGGGTCGAGCTGATCAGCCTGGTCTTGAACAACCCCCCCTTCGAGGCTTCTTCGCCCATCTCCCGGGTGGCAGTGGCAGGAAAGGGAATCGCATTCGGATTGGTTTCATGCTCCCTCGCGATCACGATCTCCTTGCCGGCCTTGGAAGCTTTGATTTTGCCGACATAGTTTCTCGCGATATAGGCGCGGGTGATCTGGATCTGCTTTTCGATCACCTGGCTGCGAGCCTCCAGCAATCCGAGAATCTTCGCTTGTTCCTGCTGATAGACGAACCAGAGGCCGATCCCCGTCACCAGGAGAGCCACCGTGCAGATCGTTGTAACGAATTTCGGCCCGATTCTCATGTTGTCCATGACCTTCCGCATGACCATCCTCCTTCTGATCTCGAGTGCGTTTCCCTCTCGGCGAACGTGGCGCAGTCGGGCTCGAAGATCGGAACGTCGTCGGATTCACACCACATTCACGAGTTCGCCCGCCATATGAGACAGCGAGACGACTTTGTCGGCACACCCAGCCTCGATGACAGCCTTAGGCATGCCGTACACCACGCAGGAGGCTTCATCTTGCGCGAGGGTCCGCCCTTTGGCGCCCTTGATCGCGCGCATCCCCTGCAGGCCGTCATGACCCATCCCCGTCAAGATCACGCCGATGCCCCGCTCGCCGTACACCGAGGCGACCGATTGCATCATGACGTCGACCGACGGGGCGTGGAGCAAGCCCTCGGAATCCCGGCTCAACGACACGTGCACGTCCAGCGCGCTCCGGCGCGCGACCCGCAACTGGCGGCCACCCGGCGCGATGAGCACGACGCCCGGTTGCACGAGGTCGCCATCCGACGCTTCGCGAACCTCCAAGCGGCAGAGCTGATTCATCCGCTCGGCAAAGGGCTTCGTGAAGAACTTCGGCATGTGCTGGACGATCACCACGGCCGCCGGGAAGTCCTCCGGAAGCCCGGACAGGATCTCCGTCAAGGCCTGCGGCCCCCCGGTCGAACACCCGATCGCCACCACCTTGCCGCCACGAGTCGCCGTGTCGGCTCCGGCGGGCAAGCGAGAACCGACCGTGGCGGAGCGAGGCGCGCTCGAGGCGAGCGGCGTCACGCCGAATCCTGTCCCGCGACCCGCGCGCTTGACCTTGCCCTTTGCCGTAGCCGCGGCTATCACCTTCGCCACGAGTTCGGGCTGGATATCCAGGCGCTGCGAGACGATCGCACTCAGAGGCTTGAAGACGTAGTCCACCGCCCCGAGCTCGAGCGCATCGAGCGTTGCCTTGGCTCCATCCTCCGTGAGCGAACTCACCATCACGACCGGCAGCGGCGCGGTCGTCATGATCCGCCCGAGCGCCTCCAAGCCGTTCATCCCGGGCATTTCGATATCCATCGTCACGACATCGGGCTTCAGTTCCACCGCCTTCTGGATCGCTTCCATCCCGTTCCTGGCCGTGCCGACCACGCAAAGCCGCGGGTCCCGCTCCAGCATGGCGGAGAGCGTCTTCCGCATGAAGGCGGAATCATCCACCACCAGCACCCGGATCGGCGTCGCGTCGTTGTCGGTGTCAGAGGGTCGCATCGCTCCGCTCCAGTTCGTCCGCGAGCCTGTCACGCCAACGTGAACCCTGCGACCAGTCGCCGTAACTCCGAGGCCGTCTTCGTGAGATCGTCCGCCGCCCGGTTGATCTCGCTGAGCCCGGTATGGCTGCGTGTCGTAACCTGTGCCACGGCTTCGATATGGCCGGCGATCTGGCGGCTCGCCGTCGATTGTTCTTCGACGGCCGTGGCGATCTGATGGACCATGCCGGTCACAGATTGCACAGACTGGACGATGTCACCCAGATCACCCCTGCGTCTTTCGATCAGCCTTGAGATTCGCGACGATGGTGTCTCCCAAGCATTTCGGATCGAACTTGGTCACGTAATCCGTTGCGCCCACGGCTTGGCCTTTGTCCCTATTGCAACTGCCGGTCAGCGAGGAGTGCAACACGACGGGCAGGTGCTTCAAACGCGGATCCGAGCGAATCATCCGGGTCAGCGTGAATCCGTCCAGCTCCGGCATCTCGATATCGCTCAGCACCAAGTGGATGCGATCGTCGATCGTCCCCCCTTCGCGATCGGCGTCGGTCGCCATGGCGGTGAGCATCTCCCACGCTTCCTTTCCCGTCGTGGCTTGAAGGAAGCCAATCCCGAGGCGTTCCAAGGTCTTCCGAATCTGCGAGCGGGCGACGGCGGAATCGTCCGCGAAGAGCACGCGCTTGTCGCGCAGGGCCGGAGCCGGCTGCACGCCGGCGTAGACCTCAGGATCCGGCCGTGGAGCGATCTTGGCGAGCAGCGCCTCCACATCGAGGATCAACACCGTCCGGCCGTCGTCCAGCGTCGCCACCGCACTGGCGCTGCTGGTGCCGGGGTCGGCCACAAGTCGAGGCGGTTTGTGAATGCGATCCCACGACAGCCGGACGATCCGGTCGACGCCCGAGACCCAAAAGGCCTGCTGGCTCCGGTTGTATTCGGTGATGATGAGATGGCCGTGTGCACGCCCGGCGGCTTTGTCGGACATCGGATCGCCAGCCAGTTCGAGCGCCCGCCGGAGGTCGATCACCGGCACCATCTCGCCCCGGATATTCACCATCCCCAGGAGGCGCCCATCCGCCTGAGGCACGCTGGTGACCTGCGGCGGCTTCATCACCTCACGGACTTTGAAGACATTGATGCCGAACACCTCGCGGGTTCCGAGGTGGAACAGCAACACTTCCATCCGATTGGCTCCGGCCAGTCTCGTCCTGGCATCCACTTCATGGATCAGCGTCGACATGGTCCGCCTCCGTTCTCGAGTTCCACGTTGCTCACCCCGATCCTCTGCATCTCAGGCACCCACCGCCACCCGGCCCATCCCGGCGTGGTGCACCAATTCCGCGATATCCAGAATCAGCACGACCTTGCCCTCGCCCGTGATCGTCGCGCCCGCGATGCCCGCGATGTCGTCGAGGTAGTCCCCCAGCGGCTTGATGACGACTTCTTCCTGGGAGCGCAGACGGTCCACGACGACGCCGACCTGCCGCTCGCCCAATCCGGCCACCACGACATAGAACGTGTCCCGGCCGGGATCTGCGGGAATCTCGAATTCCCGGGCCAGGCGGAGGAGCGGTAGCACGCGCTCGCGAAGATGGAGAACCTCGCGCCCGTTGATCGTTCGGATGTCTCCGCGCGCGATCTTGACCGCCTCGATCACCGAACTGAGCGGAATCGCGAAGGTCGTTCGCTCGACCTCCACCATCAAGGCCTGAATGATCGCGACGGTGAGCGGCAACTTGATCGTGATCTGCGTCCCCTTGCCCGGCTCGGATTCGAGCTCCACCGTGCCGTTCAGGCGTCGAATGTTCGTGCGGACGACATCCATGCCGACGCCGCGTCCGGAGACATCGGTTGTCGCCTCGGCGGTGCTGAATCCCGGCAGGAAGATCAAATTCATCACCTCGCGGGGGTCCATGGACGCCAGGTCCGCTTCGCTCACGAGTCCCTTCACCAAGGCCTTGGCCTTGACCTTGTCCAGGGCGATGCCCCGGCCGTCATCGTGAAGGCGAATCACGATGCTGTTGCCTTCCTGACTGGCCGCAATCCGCAGCACCCCCTCAGGGGGCTTCCCAAGCGCCTGCCGTTCGGTCGGTGTTTCGATGCCGTGATCGATCGCGTTGCGGACGAGGTGGATCAACGGATCGCCGATTTCGTCCGCCACCGATTTATCCAGTTCCGTTTCCTCGCCGTGCAGATCCAGCCTCACCTGCTTGTTCAGTTTGCGCGCGAGGTCCCGGACCATGCGCGGCAGCTTGGCCAGCACCTTGCGGATCGGCAGCATGCGGGTCTTCATCACCGCCAACTGTAGATCCGTGGTCACCAAATTCAGGTGCGCCAGGGTCTCGCCCAAGGCACGGACCGAGGGATCCGACTCGTAGGCCTGCTCCAAGTATCCCCCGATCTTCAGGAGACGATTGCGGCCGAGCACCAGTTCTCCCACCAAATTCATGACCGCGTCCAGGCGCTTCGTTTCGACGCGGATCGTCTGCTCTTCCTCGGGATGGCGCCCCGCTCGTTCCTGCTTGTGCAATGCCGCCTCGAGCGCGCGCTCGGTAATGGCCTTGGCTTGAATCAAAATCTCGCCCAGCGGCGTGTGGGGGTCGGCTTGCCGACGCTGCTCGTTCAAGGCGTCCAGCACCTGCTCCTTCGTCGCCGCGCCGTCGCTCACGAGGATTTCGCCGAGCCGGGGAGCCGCGGGCGGCGCGGCCGCGGCAGGTCCTGCTCCCTCGGACGTCAGCTCGGTCGGTCCGGCCTCCGGGAAAGCGGGTGCGGACAGGATCGCATCGAGCTTTCTCGCCACCGCCTCGGTCGGCACATGCGAATCGGTGCCCGATTGGCGGACTTCGGCCACCAGCAGTTTGATGGTATCGACGGCCTCCAGGACGACAGTGACGACGTCCGGCATGACTTGCATTTCCCCTTGGCGGAGCTTGTTCAGGACATTCTCCGCCCGATGCGCAATGTCGACGATGCGGGCAAACCCGAGAAAGCCCGCCGCGCCTTTCATGCTGTGCAAGGCGCGGAAGATATCGTTGAGCAGTTCCGCGTTGGCCGGATCGGACTCGAGCTGAACGAACCGCTGATCGAGAACCTCGATCATTTCCTGTGATTCGGCGAGGAACTCCTTGACAATGTCCTGCACGTCGTCGCTCATGGTCGCCTCCGCGAGCAACCCGGCTCACCCGAGCCGGTTGAAATGAGCGCGGCGGCTGTCGCCCGCCGCGATTCGCTCAAGTGAATCCATATTTCGTCAGGATTTCGTCGACCAGCTCTTGTTTGATCGCCGTGGCCCTGGACGCCTCCAGTTGCTTCAGCATCTCGTCGGCCTGCCCGTTGGCGTCTGGATCGGCGTGATTCCGGAACGGCCCGAACACGACGATCAGCTCGAGCAACTTTCGCTGGACATCGTTCAACACGGCGGCCAACTTGTGCACCCGTTGCGCGACGAGGTCCTGGAAGGACAACGCGGTCATGAGGTCGATCAGCCGCTTGTCGTCCTGCGCCAGGGTTTGCGCGGCCTCGTCCACTCGCCTGGCCGCGTCCTGCGTCCCGGCGCTCGTCGCCAGCGATGCCGCAAGCTCCCGCAGGGCGGTCACGAGATGCGAGTGGGTGTCCTGCATAGCTTCCGCCAACCGCATGACCTCATGGACCCCCGCTTCCGTCATGCGGCACAGCTCCATGAGGTGCGTCGTGGCTCGCGGAAGTTGACGGGTCGTCGCGACCACCGGCCCGCCGGCTTCCGCCAGCTTGCGCATCGCGGTTTCGATGTACCTCGCCAGCTCACCCAGTTCCTCGTACAGCTTCCGGTTGGTCTCCTCCACGATCTCCTCTGCGGTTGAGCGAACACCAGGTCGCGAGCAGCACGCGGCTCCGCGTCAGGTTCCCCGCGACGCGCCATTCGCCGCTCGCTGTTGGCTATTTGAAGATCTTGTTCATCTTGTCCTGGAGCGTCTCGGCGGTGAACGGCTTGACGATGTAGTTGCTGACGCCGGCCTGGATGGCCTCCACGAGGTTGTCCTTCTGCGCCTCCGCCGTCACCATCAAGACCGGAATCTCCTTGAGCCGTTCGTCGCCCCGGATGGCCCGCAGGAGATCGATCCCAGCCATGACCGGCATGTTCCAATCGGAGACGACGAAGCCGTAGGTGTCCGCTTTCAGTTTGCTCAAGGCTTCCTGTCCATGCTCCGCCTCTTCTACGTTGTTGAAGCCGAGCTGCTTCAGGATATTTTTGATGATCCGTCGCATCGTGGACATGTCGTCCACGACCAGGATTTTCATGTTGGGATCGGCCCCCATTGTTGCCCTCCTTGCCTCACGCTCGACGGCTCTCCAGCATTCGTCGCACTTCCTGAGCCAACTGTTCCTGCGTCACCGGTTTGATCAGGTACGCCGCCGCGCCGGCCTCGAGGCCGTGACTCCGTTCGCGTTCCTCGCCCTCGGTAGTGAGCATCACGATCGGAATCTCCTTGAACGCCGAGTCCTGCTTCAGCATCCGGGTCAGCGCCACCCCGTCCATCCGCGGCATATTCAGGTCCGTAATCACCAAATCCACCGGCTGGCGCGCGAGTTTCTCCAACGCCTCCAGTCCGTTGACCGCATGAATGAGCTCGTAGCCTTCTTGCCTCAGGTACACCGAGAGCAACCGTCTCGTCGTCGCGCAGTCATCGACAATGAGGATGGTGTCGGCCACAATCAGCACCCCTGTGATGCGAGTCCCATCGGCCCGTTTCCAGACGCAACACCCGGCGCATCACGCCTTCCGGTACACCACCGCTCGGTTGGCATGAACCGGTCGAAATGCGCGGGTCAGACCGTGCAAGGACTCCGAGAATCCAATGACCAGATACCCATTCGGCTTCAGACAGTCGTAAAAGTCATCCAAAACTCGTTGCCTGGCCTCCTCACCGAAATAGATGAGGCAGTTGCGGCAGAAGATCACATCGAGACCCCGGATCAGTTTCAGCCGTGGTCGATCGTACAGGTTCACGTTGGCGAACTTGACGAGGTGTTTGACCTTGGACGACAGGACATACTGGCCGTCTTCGACCGTGAAGTATTTCTTGAGCATCGCGGGCGGCACGTTCCGGACCGCGTACGGGCCGTACACCCCCTTGCGCGCCGTCTGCAGGACGGAGTCGCTGATGTCCGTCGCCAAAATCTCGATCGACCATTTGACGAGCGGGGGATGTTCCAGCAGCATGATGGCCAGCGTGTACGGCTCGTCGCCGGTGGAACAGCCCGCGCTCCAGAGACGCAGACGCGAGGTCGCCTGATTGTCCGCCATGACCGCCGGCAGCACCGTGCTCATGAACGCGTCCAGTTGTGCCGCATCGCGCCAGAAACAGGTTTCATTCGTGGTGACCAAGCTGAAGAGCGCGTGGAGTTCTTGGTCCAGCCAGGCGTCGTACCGGAGCAGATGGCAATATTCTTCGAACGAGGCGCAGTTGCGCGCCCGCAGCCGTGGCAGCAGACGGCTTTCCAGCAAGTACTTCTTGTTGTCCTGAAACAGGATCCCCGTTCGTTCATAGATGAGGTCGCACAATTGCTTGAACGCAACGTCGCTGAGCTGCATGAACGACTCCGCAACGGGTGGCGACGCGCACGCTCCCGCGTCTCGCGCTAGGCGCGGGTCTCCAACCTGTCGATGGCTGCCAAGGCCTGCTCCGCCGCCTGCCGGACGAGTTCGGGCTCCCGGGGGTCCGCGACGATCTGTCTCAAGGCCGGCACGGCCTCCTCCGCTTTCATCGACCCGAGTCGCTCGATCGTGCGATAACGGACCCAGACATCGGCGTCCCGGAGGCCCAGAGCAATGAGCGCGGCGCGCGCTTCCCGACGGTCAGCCCGCGACAGGCCCACGACCGCCGCTAGCCGAACCTGTTCGTGCTCGTCTGACAGCGCGATCGACAGCGCCTCGGAGGCACGCTGGTCGTCGTACGACCCCAAAGCCTCGGCGACAGCCCGCCGCACGGACCACTCCGGATCGTTCAACGCATCGAGCAGCGGTTCCAAGCCTTCAGGCAAGGCCATGCGGCCGATGAGTTGTGCCGCCGAGAATCGCACGTCCGCGCGCGGGTGGCGGAGCAGCGCGACCGCCGAGACACCGACCTCGAATGTCGGTCCTGCAGCCAGCACGGCGACGATCTCGTCGCGCACGTCGGGATAGCGCTCGACGGGCAACCGCTCGAGCAGGCATCGGCGATCGCGGATCGCTCCGGTCGAGGCCAAGGCGCGGACCGCCTCGCACCGGACATAGCCGGTCGGATCCTCGATCGCGTCGTGGACGGCCTGCATCGCCTCGTCCGTCCCGATCAGAGCCAAGGCCTGCACGGCGAGCTTGCGCAGTTCCCAATTCGGGCTGCCCAGTCGAACCGCCACGAGCGCCGGCACCGCGTCGGTGCACCGCATCCGGCCAAGCGCGAGGATGAGAACCTTCCCGAGCATGCCGTCCGTCTCGTCCGGCCGCAGGGTCTCGATCAGCGGCGCCGCATCGCCGATCGCCTCCAATGCCGCGACCGCCCGGGTGACGGTTTCCTCGCCGGGCTCGCCCCACTCCCGGCAGGCGTTCAGGATCAGCCGCGTGCCTCGCCGATCCCGGAGCCGCCCCAGGGCCGTGATGGCGGCAAGCCGGCGCTCGGAGTCGAGATCGCGCAAGATTTCGCCCAGCACGGCCAGCCAGGTTGTCGGATCCTTGGTCGCCCAGACCTCGCACTCGGCACGTTCCGACATCGCCACCAGCGCCGTGACGATGGCCCCCCGCAATTCCGGGTTCGGCGATCCGATCAGCCGCGCACAAGCCGGCGCGGACACTCCATCGCGATCCACGCGGGCCAGGGCTTCGACTGCCGCGCATTGCATGGCTTCGCTCCCTGTTCGAAGCACCTCCATCAGCCAGGGCACGCAGGTCTTCTCTCCGATCTCCCCCAGCGCCGAGATCGCCGTCACGGCCACCCATTCCGTATCCCCCAGCAGACCGACGAGCTGTGGAACCGCCTCTCCCGCACGAAGGCGGCCCAGCGCCTCGGCGGCCGCAGCCCGCACATTGGTATCCGGATCTGACAAGAGCGGCATCAAGGCCGGGACGACCCGCGCATCGGCTGTCTTGCCGAGGAGATCCACCGCGCATTTGCGGACATGGGGATCGGGAGACTTCAGGCCCGGCACGACGCAGTCCAACGCATCGGGTACGGTCCGTTCCAGCACCTCCAGAACCGTGTTCCGCACAGCAGGAGGCTCGCGCAACATGGCGACGAGGCGCGTCACCACGGGTCGTCCTCCGA
>JBBIOW010000108.1:0-10083 GCA_037443165.1 Nitrospiraceae bacterium
GTTGTCCCGGCAACTCGCGGAGTTGGGCATCAATCCAGCCGTGGACCCGCTGGATTCGACTTCACGGATCCTCGACCCGCAAGTGGTGGGGGAAGAACATTACCAGGTGGCGCGGGGTGTCCAATCCGTCCTGCAGCGGTACAAGGATCTGCAGGACATCATTGCCATTCTCGGAATGGACGAACTCTCCGAAGACGATAAGTTGGTCGTGGCGCGGGCGCGCAAGATTCAGCGCTTCCTCTCGCAGCCGTTCCATGTGGCCGAGGCGTTCACGGGCACACCGGGCAAATACGTCAAGCTCAAGGACACGGTTCGGAGCTTCAAAGAGATTCTCGAGGGCAAATACGACGATCTGCCCGAACAGGCCTTCTACATGGTGGGCACGATCGAGGAAGTCATCGCGAAGGCGGAGAAACTGGGCTATAAGAGAACGTAAGGCGTAAGGGGTGAGTAGAATCAGAAGCGACGGCCCTCTTGCCTAACGCCAACCCCCTAACCCCTCACGAGTAGTATGGCTGGGAAACTGCTCTTGGAAGACGTCACGCCGGAGAAACTCCTGGTCAGCCAGGAGGTGGACGAAGTCATTGCCCCCGGCAGCGAGGGGGAATTCGGTGTCCTCCCGGGGCACTGTCATTTCCTCTCGACGCTGAAGATTGGCGAGCTGCGATACCGAACCGGTGAGACGACCAACTACATGTCCGTGCTGTGGGGCTTCGCTGAGGTCACCCCCCGGAAGGTCACCATCCTCGCCCAGGTTGCGGAAAAAGCCGAGGACATCGATATCGAGCGGGCGCAGGCCGCGGTCGAAAAAGCCGAGCAGCGTCTCCAGATGGGCGGTCTTCCCTCGGAACTCAAGGAAGCCCAGATCAGCCTCGAAAAGGCCCGTTTGCGCAAAAAGATCGCGGAGCGGGCCCGCCGCTCAGGCCTTTCTTCGTAGACCTTCTCGCGCCGCTGCATCATCACCGGGACGCCCCGCCTCACCCTCCAGCCGTTGTTCAACCAGCCTGATCGCTTGCTCGCTGGGTGGAAACCTCGTTGAGTCTGGTCTTCGCCATCGTTGAGCAGTACACTGAAAGCGTGGCGACGGCATCTCATCGTTCGTGAGGTGAGGCCATGACGAAACTGTTTCAAGGGCTCGAGCGCATCGAAGAAGCCCGCGAACGTCTTGCAGGATCGAGCTTCATGGCGGGCCTGTTCGAGGGGAGACCGCAGTTCGATCTCCTCCTCCCCCCGGAGGAGCCTGCCGAAGAGCGGGAGGCTGGAGAAGCGTATTGTCGGACCATGGAAGCCTTTCTCACCAGCCAAGTCGACCCCGATGAAATCGAGCGGACCGCCAAGATTCCGGAATCGGTGCTCAAGGGGCTCTTCGCCCTTGGCGCCTTTGGGATGAAGATTCCCACGCAGTACGGCGGCCTCGGATTCTCGTACAAGAACTATGGGCGGGTGCTCACTCTGATGGCCAGTTGGAGCAACATTCTTGCACTCACCGTCGCCGTGCCGCAATCCATCGGCATCGCCATGCCGATTCTGCTGTTCGGGAACGAAAACCAGAAACGCACCTACCTGCCGCGCGTGGCTCGGGAAGACATCTCCGCCTTCGCCTTGACCGAACCGATCACCGGCTCGGATGCGGCCAATATCAGGACCGAAGCGGTGCTCAATGCGGCGGGCAGCCACTTTCTCGTCAACGGGGAGAAGCTCTGGTGTACGAACGGGCCTATCGCCCGGTACGTCACGCTTATCGCCCGCGTCCCGGCGAAGCGCAGCACCCGCGACGGCAAGTCTAGTTGGGTGCCGGTTCCGGAAGGGAAGGGCGCGGAGGAACTGGTACACACGGCCTTTATCCTGGATATGACCACGCCGGGGGTCGTCATCCGGCAGCGCTGTCAATTTGAAGGCTGCCGCGGCATCGAAAACGCCCACATGACCTTCACCGACGTCGCGATTCCGGTCGAGAACGTCATCGGCGAGATCGGCCGGGGACTCCGCTACGCCCTGTCGATCCTCAATATCGGGCGGGCGATCAGCATTCCAGCACTCTGCCTGGGGATGGCCAAACAAGTCTGGCAGCCGACTCTCGACCGGGCGAACTCCCGCCTGACCTTCGGGAAACCTCTGAGCGAGCGGGAAACCCAGCGCATGCGGATCGGCCGCATGGCCGTGCAACTCTACGCCATGGAGGCCCTTTCCCTCCTCGCCTGGCATCTGGCGGATCAGCACGCCTATGACGTACGCATCGAAGCCGCCATCGCGAAAATGTTCACGTCCGAAGAGACCATCCGCTTCCTCAAGGACGCCCAGATCCTCTTCGGGGGGATGGGATATGAAACGGCCGCATCCAAACGAATTCGCGGAGAGCCGGCGTTCCCCATCGAACAACTCGTCCGCGACATCGAGATGTCCCGGATCGGCGAAGGCGCGACCGATATTCTGCGGCCTTTTGTGGCCCGGGAAGGGTTGGCCCTCCATCTGGAGCGGGCCAAACAGTATGTGGAGGGTTCGGGTTCGAGAGCCCGGCGCCTTGTGGAGCTTGCTAAATTGCTGCGATTCTATGTTCCCTGGTACCTGCGGCTCTGGAAGCCCGCCGTATTGCCCGCCCGCCCGGAGTGGCGACATCCGCACGTCCGTCCGAAACTGCTCTATGTGGAACGTGCGAGCCGGCGCCTTGCGCGGAGGATTTTCTCGGCGATGCTTCGCTATCGGGAACAGCTCCGCGACGATCAAGGCCGTCAGAATCGCATCGAGGCGGTGGGGGAGGATCTGTTCACGATCGTCGCAACGGCCCTCTACGCCAGATACCAGGAGCGCAAGTATGGACAGACGGAGCCCTGGGAGTTGGCGGATGAATTCTATCGCCAGGCCAAGCTCCGCGTCGAACAGCATCTCCGCGAGCTCCGCTCGAACGCGGATCACCGGTCATCGGCCATCGGCCAACGCGCGCTGCGAGGCGGTTACGCCTGGCTTTCCGACGGGATTATCCGCAGGGGGCTCGCGGACTATGTGCCGCGTCGAAAAGACTGAGGTGTCGCGGCCTTGTCGGTCTGGTTGAACCGTCCTGGGCATGGCGACCGCTGAGAGGGCGTGTCGTCCCGCCACCAATCGTACAGGTTTGCCTCTTCCCCTTGACGAAGCCCCCGCCGGTTATTAGCTGCCAGTTGTTATTCCTTCCCCAGTTAGTGGCACGTTCTGAATAGGGCCCCAACCACCACTGAACGAAGGAGGCTACCCTATAGACCTGATGCGCGGCTTGCTTATTCGGGACACCTTCCGCGAGGTGGAAGATATGGCCGACCACCTCAACCGTCTGGTGTCCGGGAGTGCCGGAACCCGGGTCGGTAGTCAGGAAGCCATGGCTCGGGCCGACTGGGCTCCGGCCGTGGACGTGTTGGAGACCGGCACGGAATTCCAGGTCATCGCCGAGCTTCCTGGCTTGGAGAAAGAGGACGTGAAGCTGTCAGTGGAAGGCGGAGTATCGGCGATTTCCGGGCGACGGGAGCAGGTGAAAGAAGAGAAAGGAACGCACATTCACCGCATCGAACGGGCGTCCGGCAGCTTTCTCCGGAGCTTTTCGGTGCCGGATACCGTGGATAAAACCAAGGTAAAAGCGAGCTACAAGAACGGCCTCCTGACCGTACATCTGCCGAAGACGGAAAAAGCCAAGCTTAAGTCGATCGAAGTCAAGATCGAATAGCTTCACCGACGCACGATCGCCGATCATGATCCAGATCCGAGCGAGATCAATCCGTATGGATCTCTCGGACGAGAAGGATTACTACGCGATCCTCGGCGTCCCTCGCACGGCTGATCCGCGCGAGGTCCGGGAGGCGTTTCGTCGCCTGGCCAAGCGCCACCACCCGGACCACGTCGGGGACCAGGGAACCAGGAAGTTTCAACAGATCCAGGAGGCTTACGAAGTCCTTTCCCATCCTGACAGGCGCCGGAGGTACGATGCCGACCTCCGGCGGCGCCGAGAACGGATCACTCCCACGCCCGAATCACTGGACCCTTTGGAGACCGATGTCCTTCGCCGAGGCTCGCACGCGCCCTGGCCTGAGCCAGAACCGCTCACCCGGCCATCTCGTCCGGAGACATTCTCCACCAGTCATGACAAACCGAGACGGAGGACGCGTTCGCCCTGGAGTTCATTCGAGGCATTCATCTTGAGGGACTTCTTGAGAACGGTTGGACCTCGGCCGACCGCATGGGAGAGGTGTCACAGGTGTGGAGCAATGAGGCCGGGGAGGAGCATTCCGTGTCCCTTCTGCGGTGAAACGGACCTGTTGCAGGCAGAGTTTGAAGACCTGATCGAACGCTGGCTGCGAGGATTCGGATGAGAGTGGGCAGCCGTCTTCTTGTATTCCTCCGCCGATATAGCGGGTCGGTCGCCTTGCAATCTGTGCAGGTGTCAACTTGTCTCGTTGCCGTCCGGTTGAGAGAGTAGCACGGTAGGAGGAGCCCGGCATAGGTTCGCATAGGCTTGTATTCAAACCATCCCTGTGGCAGGGTGGAATATCGATCCGGCTCGACGTTTGCCAAGGTCATGATTTCCGAGACCCCGCTCACCGCAACCGAGCTTGTCGTCACGGCGGGAGAAACCCCCAAGCGCCTTGATCTTTTTCTCGCCAACCGTGAACCGGCTTTGTCCCGGTCCGCCCTTCAGCGGCTGATCGAAGACGGCCGTATCCGCATCAATGGCCGGATCGTCAAACCCAGTCACAGAATCAAGCCCGGCGACACGATCGCACTGGAGATTCCTCGTCCGGAACCGTTGGAATTGAGCCCGGAGCCCATTCCCCTTGAGATCCTCCATGAAGACGCTGACCTCCTGGTACTCAATAAGCCGGCGGGGTTGGTCGTTCACCCCGCGCCAGGCCACTGGAGCGGTACGCTCGTTAACGCGCTGCTGCATCATTTCGAAACCGAGGGCGGCTCGATTTCTACGATAGGCGGGAAGGAGCGGCCTGGGCTGGTGCACCGCCTGGACAAGGAGACCTCCGGTGTCATGGTCATCGCCAAGACCGACCCGGCGCACCGAAGTCTGGCGGCCCAGTTTAAACAACACACGATCGTCCGGGTCTATGATGCGCTGGTGTGGGATATGCCGAAGAAGCCCCATGGGCTCATCGATCTGGCGATCGGGCGGGATACAAAAGAGCGGAAGAAATTCTCATCACGCACCGCGCGACCCAAGCCGTCGACCACGGAGTACCACGTGGTCGAACGGTTCGGCAAAATCGCCGCGCACCTCAGCCTCGTTCCCCGTACCGGGCGTACGCATCAGATTCGGGTCCATCTGGCCTCGATCGGTCATCCGGTGCTGGGCGACCAGACCTACGGGGGGCGGAAGGTCCGGGCATTGTTGGATGACTTGGTCATCCCGCGCACGATGTTGCACGCGCGCACGCTAGGGTTCAGCCACCCTGGAACCGGCTTGTATCGGGAGTTCACGGTTCCATGGCCGTCGGACATGGAGACCGTTCGGCAGGCGCTGCGGGAAGTTACCCGGCCGACGCGGCATACGCGGCAGGCAACGGCAACTTGACAGATCGCAGGCGTGAGCGTATCAGACTGCTGCCTGCCAAGGAGTGCCAGTGGAAACCAGCGATGTCCTCGACACGGTCGGCGGCCTCGTCTCTCAGCTCAAAGCCTATGCGGCCAAGTTGCCCGCGGTCGTGCCGATGTCGGTCGTCCCCGGCGGCATCAAACCCAAGGAGGAATCGATCGAGGCCTTTGAGAAAACGGTGTATCGATTCCGCGCTCAAAGCGGCGCGTCGATCTATAGGCGGCTGAACGATCTTTTTATCGAATCCCTCGAAGCATTCGAGGGCGGGAAGCTGCTCAGCTCGATCCAGCCTCTGTTGGCCGTGCTGGATTATCTCGAGCAAATGCAACGGGACAAGGAGATTCAGGCCAGTCCTGTCGATGAGAAACGGATGGGCGAATACCGGACGGCGTTGAACAGGATCCTGCCGGGCAGCAAACCGGAGCTGGAAGGAGCGGGACGGGGACTGTAACAAGCAATTATGAATTAGGAATTAGGAATTGCTGAATTCCAGAGCACTGCTCCACCACAATTCATAATCCAGAACTCATCATTCAGAATTCTAAGGTGCGGCAGCGGTCAATGGCCCATCTTCGGTCCTATGGCCGTCGCCCCTTGCGTGACCACTGTGAAACGGACCATCCGCTGGCAGTGGGGGCATTTCACCCGAACGGTGCTCTCATCGAGATATTCAAACTGCTCTTCTTTGATCCACATGAGCCGAAAGCACTTGGGACAAGAACGAACCTGCGTACCCATACCGCATTACCCCTTCATACACCTGGTGCTGAGATCGCTCTTGCGAAACGGGCAACAATGTAATACAAGCCATCGACGGTGCTCAAGCCCATGATTACCTTTTCCGACCGGAAGGATATCGAGCCAGACCAGCTCGTCAACCTCTACCGGCAAGCGCCCTGGGCCAAGGGGCGGACGGCTGACGACACCCGCGCCATGCTGGCACATACCGACGTGGCCGTGTCGGCCTGGGACGGTCCGCGGCTGGTCGGCTTCGGACGCGTGCTGACCGACTACGTGTACCGCGCCTCGATCTGGGACGTCATTGTGGACAAAGAATACCAGGGACAGGATATCGGGACCGAGATCATGCAACGGATCCTGAATCATCCCGACCTCAAGCGGGTCGAGCTCTTTTGGCTGTGCACCCGGGACAAACAGACGTTCTACGAAAAACTGGGCTTCAGCTCCAAGGAACAGACTGGGATGGTATGGGCCAGGGCCAAGGAGGCGACGCTGGAATAAGAGCGCGTGCGGAGCCGCCCGGCCACGACGCTCAGAAGAATGCGCGGACCCCGAACAGGAAGTTGAAGGACGAGGCGTTCCAATCGTCCGAGCGCCTACCGTCGATGGTGACGTGGCCGTCGTTCCGCTTATAGGCCATTTCGGTATTGAGCGCGACCTTCGACGTCACGAAGTAATCCCCTCCCCACGCGAGTCGCCACGCGAAGGTGTTGCTCGGCGACACGCGGTTGCCGGTGCTCTCCCCAAACGAGTTGACATTGACGCCGAAACCCATCGAGAGATAGGGAGCGATCGGACCGTATTTCGTCGGCCGAAGTTCGACCGTCGGTAAGACCGACACGGTATCCAGATGCCCGAACGCGACCGAGGGCCGTTCCAAGTCAACCGCGCGCCGCTCCCATTCGAGGGTCAGGCCGGCCGACAGCCACTTCGTCAGGCTATACATCCCCTGCAGGTTGACGACCGATCCCACATCCGTGTCCGTGTTGGACCTCAACTCTTGAGTCAGCACGGAAAACCCTGCGCGAAACCCGACTATCATCTTTCCGGGTTCCGTCCCACCATCCGTCCATTTCCATGATTCCTGCGCTTCAGTCGCGGAAGGCGCTGTGACCCCGATGAGGACGCAGAGACTGAACAACCCGCACCACCGTTGAACCGCTCGTTTTGCACACATCCACCTTCTCCTGGTTCGGGTGAGATCGCGAGACACTGTAGCGGAGAGGTCGGGGAGGATCAAGTCGGATGCTTTTCCCCGGGCGGCGCGGTCACAACCGCTACGACGACGCGGCATGGACGCGCCGGAGCCGCTTCGGGGAGAAGAAAACAGCCAGAAAGAAGACCGCCGTCGCCAGCAGCACGATCGCCGGTCCGGACGGCAAATCCCACAGGTACGACAGCAAGACGCCGGCGACCGCGCACAGGACGCCGATCACGACGGCATACACCGTCATATGCGTCAGGCTGTGCGTGAGCTGGTAGGCGGTCGATGCCGGAATGAGAACCATCGCGAACACCAGGACGGCGCCGACCGTCTTGAGCGACACGACCACCGTCAGCGCGACCAGCGTCAACAACAGAAAGAACATTCGCCTGGCTGGCACCCCCGAAGCCTCCGCCATTTCCTGGTCGAACGCGATAAAGTACAGTTCCTTCGAAAACAGGACGATCATCCCCAGCACCAACAGACTCAGCGCCAGAATCACCCGGAGCTCATCCGGCGTCACGGAGAGCACGCTGCCAAAGAGATAGCCGTACACCTCAGCGTTGTAGCCTTTCATCAGGCCGATGAACAGAATGGCCAGGGCCATCGTGGCCGTGTACAGAATCCCGATCGAGACATCTAGCTTCATCCGGCCCTGTTCCTCGATGACGCCGGTGATCCAGACCGTCGCCAGTCCGAAAAAGATCGCCAGCGCCAGCGGCGGCCAACCCATCAGGTAGGCTAGTGCCACGCCGGCGAACGCGGCGTGCGCCGTTCCCGCCCCGGCGAAGGCCAACCCGCGCAAGACGACAAACACGCCGATGACCGAGCACAACGCCCCGACCAATGCAGCCGCCAGCAGCGAGCGTTGCATGAAGTCATATGTCAGCATCTCGATCATGTTACCGCGAGCTGTCAGCTATCAGCCGTTTGCCATAAGCGTTCTTTGAAGGCGGACCGCCGATCGCTAATGATGATGGTAATCTTCGACGATCACCATATCGCGATCGGTGATGACCACATCCTTGCCGTACACCTGGCGGAGGATTTCCGGTTTGAGAACGTCCTGAGGCGGACCGGCGGCGAACAGCCGGGTCTTGAGGAGCACGAGCCGGTCCACCCGCAAGCGGATCATGTTGATATCGTGCGTGATGAGCAGAACCGTCAACCCGAGTTCCCGATGGAGCTGCTGCACCAATTCCACGACATTGTGCTGGGTCGTGATGTCCAGCCCGGTGGTCGGCTCGTCGAGCAAGAGAACCTGTGGTTGCTGGGCCAGGGCCCGCGCGATGAAGACCCGTTGCTGCTGCCCACCCGACAGGTGTCCGAGGGCCGTGTCGCGATGGTGTTCCATCCCCACGTGCGCAAGGGCTTCCAGGGCGATTTCCCGGTCTTGCCGGGAAGGCCGCTTGAAGAGCCCCAACGCGCCGTATCGTCCCATCATCACCGCTTCCAGCACCGTGACCGGAAAGTTCCGGTCGATCATCCCCTTCTGAGGGAGATAGCCGATGCGGGCCCGATGGTGACAGCGCAGCTCCTCGCAGGCGCAATCGAAAATTTGTAGATGGCCTTCCAGGGGACGTAGGAGACCCAGGACAGCCCGACAGAGCGTGGTCTTTCCTGATCCGTTCGGGCCGATCACCCCGACGAATTCGCCCTCCGCGATGTCCAGTGAAATCTCCTTGAGGGCGATCACTCCGGGGAAGCCGAACGTGGCGTGGTCAAAGCGGATAATGGGGCGGTTGATAGCCACAACGTCACACGATCCGTGCGTCAGAATATCCTGACGTCCCAGGCCCATCGCGGTCTCGTTCGACGCAGGGACATTTCGGCGTTCACGCTACGGCCTCTCCAGCGCACTGGCCAATTGGAACACATTATAACGAAGCATGTCGAGGTAGGTCTCCGTGCCCGCTATGGCGCCGGGGAGGGTCGTCAGGACGACGACGCGCGCCCCCGTTTCCTTGGCTAGAACCTCGGGGATCTTTTGATTCAACTGCGCTTCCGAGACGATGACCTTGATGCGCTCTTTCTTGATGCGCGCGATGAGGGTCTGGAGATGATGGGCTGAAGGCTCGGTCCCCGGCTGATTCAGGATCGTGCCTTCGACCTGGATGCCGAACCGTCTGGCAAAGTAAGGCCACGCCGGATGGTGGACGACAACCCGGCGGTCGGGAACGCGCCGGAGGCGTTCCGACAGTTCGGCCCGCACCTCGTCGAGCCGGCGCAAGTAGGCGGCTTGATTCTGCCGATACTCGGTTGTGTGCTCCGGATCGACCTTGATCAAGGCTTCGGTCACATGCCGCATCATGATCGAGGCGTTTTCCGGGTCCAGCCACACATGGGGATTGCCGGCTGGAGAGTCGTCCTGTCCAGTCCTCGCCGCCCCGTCGTGCGGCTGGTGATCCCGGATCAATCCGATTCCACGCGACGTCGTCACCACCAACAGGTTCGGATTGCCGGCGTTCTTCACGAGCGACGAGACCCAGATCTCCAGCCCGAGTCCCACCTCGAACAGGATCCGGGCTTTGCGCACTGCTATGAGATCGCTGGGCTTGGGAGAGTACGTGTGTTC
>JBBIOW010000109.1:0-9982 GCA_037443165.1 Nitrospiraceae bacterium
TCGCCGGCGCAGATCACCCGGCTCGAGCATGTCGGCGTGCGGTCTGCCTTCTGGGTCGGCGTCGCACAATGCGTCTCGCTGATTCCCGGCATGTCCCGATCCGGATCGACGATCGTGGGTGGGTTGTTGGCCGGCTTGGACCGGAAGGTGGCGACCGAGTATTCCTTCTTCCTCGCGCTGCCGACGATGATCGCGGCGACGGCTTACAAGATGGTCACATCCCAATCCCTGTTTTCAAACCAGGACTACCTTGCCCTGGGGCTCGGCCTGGTGGTGTCGTTCGTGGTCGCCTGGGCGGTCATCGCCGCATTCCTGACCTTCGTCCAGCGGCATACCCTGCGCGTCTTTGCCTACTACCGCCTGCTGCTCGGCACGGCGGTCTTCATAGCTTTTTACTGAAAGAGCGGGTGACTGAGTCCGTCATTCGTCAACAGTCACCATAGCTGCAAAGCGGCCCCCTGTTTGATCCGGTTCACCTGAAGCGCAACGAGTACCCCGAAAACGCCCCCGCACCCTCGCCCTCTCCCCCATCCGGGGGGAGAGGATACAGGTGAGGCGGGATTTTCAGGACGGGACTGAAGAGGAACCCATCGATTGGCGACCGAAGTTCGACGTGTGACGAGCGTCGGTCAGGACCGGTCTTCCTGAAGCGCTGGCTCGTGCTGCTTCTTTTCGAGGGCAAAGTGCAGAATCAGAAAGGCGACGCCGACGCTGATGGCGGCATCGGCGACGTTGAAAGCGGGCCAGTGATACGCGTCATAGTAGAAATCCAGGAAATCGATCACCTCGCCGTAGCGCAGCCGATCCAAGAGATTGCCGATCGCCCCGCCGAGAATCCCCGCGATGCTCAGTTGTCCCATCCAGTCGCGCTCGGGAAGGCGGAACAGGATCGTCCCCAGCAACACCAGCGCCAGGACGGACGTGAGCCCGAAGAACACGAAGCGGAACGCGCTGCTGCTCCCCGCCAACAAGCCGAAGGCGGCTCCGGGATTTCTGATGTACGTCAGGCTGAAGAGGTTGGGGATGATCGTGATCGACTCATGCAGCCGCATGGTCTGCATGATATACACTTTCGTCACCTGATCCAGGCCGACGACTCCCGAGCTGACCAAGCCCAGAATCAGATAACGGGTCTTGCCGTTCACCGAATCGCCTCAACACAGCGGTCGCAGAGAGTCGGATGGTCCGGAAACGTGCCGACGGCCGGCCGATAGTTCCAGCAGCGTTCGCACTTCGAGCCGCAGGCCTTGACAATGTCTCGAACGGCAAACCCTGCTCCAGGATCACTCAGGAACATATCTTCTGTTGGCACCGCTTCGACAAGCTCCAGCTCGGTTTGGGAGACGATAAAGAGAGTCGGCAGGTCAACAGACCGCAGAAGTTCATAGGTCTCCCGTGTGGCCACAAGACACACCCGCGCTTCCAGCGATGCGCCGATCAACTTCTCGCGGCGCCGCATTTCTAGGCCGCCTTGTACAATGGTTCTAATATACAGCAACCGTTCCCACCGCTGGGCGAGCGCATCATCTTTCCACTTCTGATCCGCCTCCGGAAACGAGGCCAGATGCACGCTGTCGGCGCCGGCTTCCCGGCGCGCCGCGTCCGGCAGCATGCGCCAGATCTCCTCCGCCGTGAAGCTGAGGATCGGGGCCATAAGCTTCGTCAGGGCCACCAGCACGTCGAACAGCACCGTTTGCGATCCCCGGCGCAACGGGGAGTCTTTTCTGAACGTGTACAGCCGGTCTTTCAGAATATCGAGGTAGACGGCGCTTAGGTCCACCGCGCAGAAGTTGTTCAGCGCGTGGAAGATCGTATGGAACTCAAAGTCCTCATAGGCGCGCGAGACACGGGGGATCAACTCGCCAAGCCGCAGCAACGCCCACCGATCCAATTCCGGCAACTGCTCGTACGGAACCCGATGCTGCGCCGGGTCAAAGTCGTAGAGGTTGCTCAGCAGGAACCGGCAGGTGTTGCGAATCTTCCGGTACGCCTCGATGAGGTGGGTGAGAATCTCTTGGGAGATGCGAAGGTCCTCGCGGTAGTCTTGCGCGGCGACCCACAATCGAAGGATCTCAGCGCCCGACTGTTTGATCACATCTTGCGGCGCGACGACGTTGCCGGCCGATTTGGACATCTTCTTCCCCTGCCCGTCGACGACGAACCCGTGCGTCAGCACGGCTTTATAGGGTGCGCGGCGGTCCGTGACAACCCCGGCCAGCAACGCACTGTGGAACCACCCCCGGTGCTGATCGGACCCTTCGAGATAGAGATCGGCCGGCCACCACTGGCGCGGCTTGAGCACCGCGGCGTAGCTCACGCCGGATTCGAACCAGACGTCGAGGATGTCCCTTTCCTTTTCAAACGCCCACCTCCCGCACGCCGGACACGCCGTCCCCTCCGGCAGCAACTCCTCGGCCGGCTTCTGGAACCACACATCGGCGCCGTGGACCTCGACAAGTCCGGCCACATGGTCGATCACTTTGGGATCGGCCAGCACGGTCCGGCAGCCCGTGCAGGTAAATCCGGGAATCGGCACGCCCCAGACACGTTGCCGGGACAAGCACCAGTCCGGTCGGTTCTCGATCATGCCGTGGATCCGGTCTCGCCCCCACGGAGGAATCCATCTCACCCGCTCGATCTCGCCCAGGGCTTCCCGTCGCAGGTCGTTGATCTCCATCGAGACGAACCACTGCTCCGTCGCCCGGAAGATCACCGGGTTCTTACAGCGCCAACAGTGCGGATAAGAATGCGTCAGCGAGCCGTGGCCCAATAATCGCCCGTTGGCTTTCAACCGCTCCACGATCGCTGGGTTGGCCTTGAACACGTGCTGGCCGGCGAATTCCGGCACGGCGTCCGTGAACCGACCGGCGTCGTCCACCGGCGCCAGGATCTCCAGCCGTTCTCCCGGCGAGGCGTTCGCGTTATGGGCCAACACCAACGCATAGTCCTCCTGCCCGTGTCCCGGGGCGATGTGCACGCACCCGGTGCCTTGGTCGAGCGTGACGAACTCGCCCAGCAGAATCGGCGAGAGGCCGTTGGTCAGGGGCCGCCGCGTCTCCAACCCTTCGAGCCCTTCGCCGCCCCGCTTGACCCCCACCACCGTGTACTCCGTCAACCCGCAGGCTTTGGCCACGCCGTCGAGCAGTTTCTGCGCAATGACGAGGACCTCGCGTCCCACCTTCACGAACGCGTACTCGATCTCCGGATGGAGACAGACCGCCTGGTTGGCGGGCAGCGTCCAGGGCGTTGTGGTCCAGATCACGATCGAGACGGTCTCGACGTCCTGGGGTAGATCGAGACGCAACGGCGAGGCGCTCGCCAAGACTTTAGGCGAGGTCGCCACAGGAAACTTCACATAGATCGACGGCGAGGTGTGGTCCTCGTACTCCACTTCAGCCTCGGCCAAAGCCGTCTGATCGGTCGTGCACCACAGCACCGGTTTGAGGCCTTTATAGACCCCGCCCCGCTCCACGAACTTGCCGAACTCCCGCAGGACCGTTGCCTCATAGGCCGGGTCCATCGTGAGATAAGGCCGCTGCCAGTCGCCCAGCACGCCCAATCGTTGAAACTCCTCCCGCTGGATCTCGTAATACTTTTCGGCATAGTCGCGGCAGAGTTTGCGGATCGACGACGTGTTCAGGTCTTTCTTTTTCTCACCCAGTTCCTTGAGTACCTGATGCTCGATCGGGAGGCCGTGGCAGTCCCACCCCGGCACATACGGCACGTGGTAGCCGGACATCGTCTTCGATTTGACGATGATGTCCTTGAGAATTTTGTTCAGCGCATGGCCGATATGAATGTGGCCGTTGGCATACGGCGGCCCGTCGTGCAAGATGTACAGCGGCCGCCCCTTGCCCTGCTCTTGAATCCGCTCATAGAGCCGCTCCCGCTCCCACAAGGCCAATAATTCCGGCTCCCGTTGAGGCAGGTTGGCCTTCATAGGAAAGTCGGTTTTGGGAAGATTGAGGGTCGCCTTGTAGTCCATTGCTGAAGCGAGTCGCCAACAGCCAATAGCTCATAGCCTGCAGGTCAAGTTCTTTCCCCAAGCTACGAGCTATTCGCTATCCGCTATTAGCTGATACTCATCATCCGGTCCAGCGCCACTTTCGCCCAGGCTTTTTCATCGTGGGGCACGACGATGCGATTGACCACGTGCCCTTCGGCCAGGTTTTCCATCGCCCAGCAGAGGTGGGGGGCATCGATGCGAAACATGGTGGCGCACTGGCAGACGGTCGAAGAGAGGAAAAACACCCGCTTGTCGGCCTGTTCCCGCTTGAGGCGATTGACCAGGTTCAATTCCGTCCCGACGGCCCATGTCGTGCCGGGCGGGGCAGAGTGGACCGTGCGGATGATGAATTCCGTCGAGCCGACGAGATCGGCCTTGTTGACGACATCCTCGTGGCATTCGGGATGGACAATGACGGTGACATCCGGGTACTGCTTGCGGAAATAATCCACGTGGGCAGGTTGGAACATCTGGTGCACGCTGCAATGGCCCTTCCACAGAATCAGCTTCGCCCGTCGAATCGCATCGCACGAATTCCCGCCGTTCGGCATATAAGGGTCCCACACGATCATCTGTTCGCGCGGCAATCCCATCCTGTTGGCGGTGTTACGCCCCAAATGCTCGTCGGGGAAGAAGAGGATCTTTTCCCGCCGCGCCCAGGCCCACTCCATCACCGCGCGCGCGTTCGATGAGGTGCACGTAATCCCGCCGTGCTCGCCGCAAAAGGCTTTGAGCACCGCGGCGGAGTTGACATAGACCACCGGCAGGACGGCGTCTTCGACCGGAAGGATCCGGCTCAACGCCTCCCAACACTGGTCCACTTGTTCGATCGCCGCCATATCCGCCATCGAGCAGCCCGCCGCCAGATCGGGGAGGATCACGGTCTGATTCGAACGGCTCAGAATATCGGCCGTTTCCGCCATGAAGTGAACGCCGCAGAAGACCACGTACGGCCGTTCCGCATGTTCGGCGGCCCGTTTGGCAAGGAGAAGCGAGTCGCCGCGAAAATCGGCGTGCTCGATGACTTCATCCCGCTGATAGTTATGCCCCAGCACCATGACTTGATCGCCGAGGGCGTGTTTCGCCGCAGTCGTACGGGCGAACAGCTCTTCGGCGGACAACGTCTGATACTCCGTGATGGGTCGGGGCAGCGAAGCGACGGATTTCACAGACACCTTCGATTGGTTCCCACCGGATCGGCGACGGCTCGCGGATGACTACGCGGGCATTCTACGACAGAGCCTGCCCACAATCAATGCGAAGGGACTGCGAAAAAGCCCTATTGGGGCTGATGGAGCAGGAGCCCCAGGCGTAGGGTCCAAATGCCGATTGACTCTGATCACGGAGGCGGGTACGATCCGATTTACCATAGCTAGGGGAGCCACTCGGCTGAGAGTCCGCCTGCCGGACGACCCTCAGAACCTGACCTGGATAATACCAGCGTAGGGAAGCGGAGAGAGCGTTGATGTCCGGCGACTCAGCCGCACCCCTGTCACGGTGCGGCTTTTTAGTTTGGGCGCAGGAAATCGGTGAGCGAGAGGCGCGAGGGAAGGGGCTCAACTTCCTCCCTCTGGCCTCCGGCCCCAAGTCTCTAGCCTCGTGCTTCTTTATTTCTGAGAAAGGATGCCATTATGAGCCAGTCACAGATCGGAAACGGGTCCACCAGCGGGAGCGGCCATCGCCCAGGCGAATCGGTGCTGACGACGACGCCTTTTCCCGCGTCGCGCAAGATCTATGTCGAGGGCACCATGCCCGGTGTGCGCGTGCCGATGCGGGAAATCAGCCTGACGCCATCACGCTTGGCGAACGGCGGCGCACCGGTGCCAAACCCGCCCGTGACCGTCTATGACACGTCGGGGCCTTACACGGACCCCGCCGCTGCCGTCGATATCCGGAAAGGACTGGCCCCCCTCCGCCTGCAATGGATTCAGTCAAGAAACGACGTGGAGGAACTGCCGACCGTGACCTCCCTCTACGGTCGCCAGCGGGCCGCGGATCCCAAGTTGCAGGAGATTCGGTTCCAGCACACCAGAAAACCCCTGCGCGCGAAACCCGGCCTGAACGTCACCCAGATGCATTACGCGCGGAAGGGCATCATTACCCCGGAGATGGAATTCATCGCCATCCGGGAGAACCAGTCCCGTGAATTGGCGCGCGAAGCGCTGGCGGCGCGGAATGGACGCGGCGGCGGAGTGTCCCAGCACCCGGGACAGCCTTGGGGCGCCTCGATCCCCGACAAGATCACACCGGAGTTCGTGCGGGACGAAGTGGCCCGAGGCCGCGCTATCATTCCGGCCAACATCAACCACCCGGAAAGCGAGCCGATGATCATCGGTCGCAACTTCCTCGTAAAGATCAACGCCAACATCGGCAACTCCGCCGTCGCCTCCTCGATCGAAGAGGAGGTGGAGAAGATGATCTGGGCGATCCGCTGGGGCGCCGACACGGTCATGGACCTTTCCACCGGCAAGAACATCCATGAAACCCGCGAATGGATCATCCGCAATGCACCGGTCCCCATCGGCACCGTGCCCATCTATCAGGCGCTGGAGAAGGTCGGCGGCAAGGCCGAGGACCTGACGTGGGAAATCTACCGCGACACGTTGATCGAACAGGCCGAGCAAGGGGTGGACTATTTTACGATCCATGCCGGCGTGCGGCTGCGCTATATTCCGTTGACGGCCAAGCGCATGACCGGCATCGTCTCGCGCGGCGGCTCGATCCATGCCAAGTGGTGTCTGGCGCATCATGAGGAAAATTTCGCCTATACGCACTTTGAGGAAATCTGCGAGATCATGAAGGCCTACGATGTCTCCTTCAGCTTGGGCGACGGCCTGCGGCCCGGCTCCATCGCGGACGCGAACGACGAGGCCCAGTTCGCCGAGCTGGAGACGCTCGGCGAACTGACTAAGATCGCCTGGAAGCACGACGTGCAGGTCATGATCGAGGGCCCGGGGCACGTGCCCATGCACCTGATTCAGGTCAACATGGAGAAGCAATTGCAGGCCTGTCATGAGGCGCCGTTCTACACGTTGGGCCCGCTCACGACTGACATCGCGCCGGGCTACGACCACATCACCTCCGGCATCGGCGCCGCCATGATCGGATGGTACGGCTGCGCGATGCTCTGCTACGTCACGCCGAAAGAGCATCTGGGGCTCCCTAACAAGGAAGACGTGAAGGCCGGCGTCATCGCCTACAAGATCGCCGCGCACGCCGCCGATCTGGCCAAGGGGCATCCCGGCGCCCAGGCGCGGGACAACGCCCTGTCGAAGGCGCGGTTCGAGTTCCGGTGGGAGGATCAATTCAATCTGTCGCTGGACCCCGAGACCGCCCGCGCCTATCACGATGTGACCTTACCGGACCACGCCGCCAAGGTGGCGCATTTCTGCAGCATGTGCGGGCCGCATTTCTGCTCGATGAAGATCACCCAGGACGTCCGTGACTACGCCGCCCAAAAGCAACTCGACGAGCAGCGGGCGTTGGAAGTCGGCATGAAAGAAAAAGCGGAAGAATTCAGAAAGTCTGGAGCGGAAATCTATCTATGAGCGAATAGCGAACAGCCGATCGCTAGCAGCCCCGAGCTATTCGCTACTCGCTGTTAGCTGTTAGCCAAGGAGTTCGTATGAGTAAGCCCAAACCGGCGCCGCTCAGAGAGCGGGATATCACCAGACAGATCGCGCGGGAATACTACAAGGAGTTCGATCAGCTCATCGAGAACGACGTCATCGTCGTCGGTGCCGGACCCTCGGGCTTGATTTGCGCCCATGATCTGGCCGCGATGGGCTTCCGCACGTTGGTCGTCGAGCAGGCCCTCGCCTTGGGAGGCGGCTTCTGGTCCGGCGGCTACCTGATGAACAAGGCGACGATCTGCGCGCCGGCGAATGACATCCTCGAGGAGATCGGCGTGCCTTGCAAACAGATCAAGGACTGCGACGGGATGTATATCGTGGACCCGCCCCACGCGACCGGCGCGTTGATCGCCGCCGCGTACAAGGCGGGCGCCAAGATCATGAACCTGACGCGGGTCGTGGACTTGATTCTGCGGAACGACGGCGTCTTGGAAGGGGTCGTGGTCAATAACACGACCGCCGAAATGGCGGGTCACGACGTGATTCACGTGGACCCGATCGCCCTGGAAAGCAAGGTGGTGGTGGACGCCACAGGCCACGACGCCGTCGTGGTGGACCTGCTCCACAAGCGGAACCTCTACAAGCCGGTGCCGGGCAACGGCGCTATGTGGGTTTCCCGCTCCGAGGAAGAAGTCATGGACCGGACCGGCGAAGTCTATCCGAACTGCTTCGTGGTAGGATTAGCCGTAGCGGCCGTGTACGGGACCCCGCGCATGGGCCCGGCCTTCGGTTCCATGTTGCTCTCCGGCCGGTACGGGGCAGAATTGATCAAAAAGAAGCTCAAGCAAGAGTGATGTTTCATGATGGACGATTTCCGATTCGGTCATGTGACCATTTGCCGATAACGATCTTGATTCTCCGAACAATCACACATCGGCAATGAACCAATCGTAATTTCATCCTGATGGACCTCCAAGATTTTCTCATCCAAGGCGAGGGCAGCGAAGAGGACAAGAAAGAGGCCTGGAATCTGTTCCAGCGGGCGTACGAACACCAGATGAAAGGCGATCTAGAGGAAGCGGTCCGACTGTACAAGAAGTCCATCGAAACCCATCCGACCGCCGAGGCGTATACCTTCTTGGGGTGGACCTACAGTTTCATGGGCAGACTCGACGAAGCGATCGAGGAATGCCACAAGGCCATTGCTCAAGACCCGGATTTCGGCAATCCCTACAATGACATCGGCGCCTACCTGATCGAGAAGGGGCAGTTCGACGAAGCCATTCCCTGGTTCGAGAAGGCCATGCAGGCCAAACGATACGAAAGCCCCGCCTTTCCCCATCTCAATCTCGGTCGGGTCTATGAACGCAAGGGCCGCTGGAACGATGCAATTGAATGTTATAAAAAGGCGCTGGCGCTCAATCCTAATTACGCGCTGGCCAAGCGCGCGCTCGGACGCCTGATCAGCATGATGAATTGAACGGGGTTGTTTCGTTTGAGGAACGGCTGGCAAGAGCATTCCGCCGACCCTTATGAATCAGGCAAAATGAATCAGGCAAACCAGATCAACTCAACGAACCTAACAAACCAGAGAACCATCCTCGTCGCCGTCAACGACATCTTTTTCTACACCAAAATCCGCGACGCGCTGCTGCCCCAGGGTTACACCTTGGAGCGCATCCGCACACAGGATGAGGTGCCGCAGAAGCTGTCGGTGTTGCGGCCCGTGGCCATGATCGTGAACATGAACGACCCGTCGTTGGACGCCTTTCGAACGTTGGAGACGGCCAGAGCCAGCGACCGTTCGCGGTCCATACCGATCCTGGCGTTCGCCAATCACGAAGAGGTGGAGACCTGGAAACGGGCCAAGGAGTTGGGCGTCACCAAGATCGTGTCCCGCAATGAGTTCTCGGCGCGGACGCGGGAATTGGTGGACGAAATCCTAAAGTGTTAGGGGCGAGAGACAAGGGCAATGGGATGCTTGCTGACCCCTAGCCGCTAGCCCCGTGCCTCTCGCCATTCGCACAACCATGAAACGCTCCTTGCTGCATGACCATCACCTCAAACTCGGCGCCACGTTCGCCGAAGTGGCGGGGTGGGAAATGCCCCTCCACTACGGCAACGCCGAGGCCGAACACGCCGCCGTGCGCCACCACGTGGGCATCGCCGACCTGTCGCATCGGGGCCGGCTCACAGTCACGGGCGATGACCGGACCAAGTGGCTTCAAAGCGTGATCAGCAACGACATCCTTCCGCTGAGACCCGGTCAGGGACTCTATTCCGGTCTGCTGAACCATAAGGGCAAGATGCTGTCGTACTTCCGCGTGTATGCCTTGGACGGGTCGTACCTGCTGGAGTATGTGGGCGAGATCGGCGACACGACGTTTGGCGCCCTCCGCAAATT
>JBBIOW010000110.1:0-9895 GCA_037443165.1 Nitrospiraceae bacterium
GCTGGCGCGGACACACTGGCGGCTCCGATGCCATGGGAACAGGTGGAAGAAACCACTGTCACTATCCTCCAACCGGAACCTGTAACTGACGATTCTGCACAGCAGGAAACCGAGGCTGCACCACCAACTGATGAAGCCGTACGGATCCCACCACCGCGCGAATCCGACCCGGGAATCCATGCCGAGATACGGACGCCGCCTCCGCTCGAGTGGGAAACGCCGACGACCGAGAACAGAGCGGACGCACCCTCCAGACATGCGGCGGGAGAACAGGCGTCGCCAGTGCCGATGGTCACGGGGACAGATAGGGATATTTCTTTGATTTCTTTGGCTGCTCCGATGCCGTGGGAGCAGGTAGAGGAAACGACGGTGTCGATTCCCCGGTTGGAGCCGGACAGGATTGAGACACGCGATGTTGTCTCGATCGTTGACGACAGCGGGCGGGAATCGACGATCGGCCGGACTGGAAGGGAGCGAGCCGACGCCGGGGTTCAAGCGGTTGACGAAATCGACTTGACGGAAGGCCCTGCCACTGCGAGTCAGCCCGAAGCGACGACGTCGGGACCGCCTGCCACCAAGCAAAAGACCGAGCCGGCGCCAATTCCCGAACCGCAGCCCTTTCCCCTGAAGCCGGAGCCGGAGGCCGACTCGTCTTCTTCAGAGCCACTGCGGGTGCTGGAATCCGGTGTCGAGTCGGGTGCGCACAAGCCCGAAGAGGATCTATCGAGTGAGAAGGCAATACCCAAGATTGCCGCGATCCAGGTGAAGGAGGGTGTCGTCCAGAAAGCGAGTATTGAGGAGAAGGCCGCGGCTGCGCTTGAATTCCGGCTGAAGGAGAAGGCAGACGGAAAGGCAGAAGCGACCGCGGCACACGAACGGCAGGATCTCGAACCACAGCGGCATCCTGATAAGGAAAGGTCGAGTGCCCCTCGAGAGAGCCTTCCGCCTCTCGAACCCTACGTCGGCGAAGGAGCAGCGTTTGCGCAACAGACAGCTCCACCAATCCAGGACAGTGTTTTCGTCTCTGACGAAAGATCGATCCGCTCTGCTTCCGCTGAACCGGTAGGGACGGCGCCTCGCTCTGGGGATTCGACCACAGAATGGACGCCGCTGACTCCTCCGTCGGCTTCCTCCGCGGCGCCTCACGGCTGGACCGCGGCCGACACGGCTTCAGCCCACAGTGCAACCGACGCTGGCAAGGGTACCGTGTCGGCCGTCGATGTGCTGTTTGGCGGCTCGGAAGGCAGAGCCTCGGCGACGCCGTCTCCGGTGTTTGCTCCTCGTAAATCGCGGGGGTGGATGTCATTGGCCCTGGCGCGTCTCCGCCTGGGCGTCGTCACGTTTGTCCGGAGCAGCCTCGCCACGACGCACTCGCTCGCGGTGTCGCTTTTGATGCTCACAGTGATCGGCGTGGCGGGGCTGGCGGTAGGGGTCGGTTTGGTCGGGCTTGCCTGGATTGTGATGGAAGAGCAGCCCAGCAACGCCTTCCACAATCTCAGCAGTGCTCCCGAACGGACAGTGCTTGATCCCGGGAAGAACGGATACCTCCTGCTCCTGGGATTCGATGCCGACCCATCACGTGATCCCGTGCAGGCCGGCTACGAGAGAAAGTTTACGGCCGCCGACCTCGAACTCTCCAAATCCTGTGCCGGGGGCGATCGGGGAACACCGCTCGCGGTTCGAAGCACAGCATCGGCCAGCGCCATTGCGAGCTGGTTCCGGACATCCGACCCCGCCGCGCTGTTCAGGAATCAGGCCGGAGGGATCGGAACCTGGCTCCCGCAATACGAAGCATCGCTCGAACGGTATCGCCGGTGGTTGAAGATGCCGTTCGAGGACTGGGGCTATGGTCAACTCGTGAGTCCGAACTGTTCCGAGATCCTGGCCGCCCATCGGCTCTACGTCGCCGAAGGGTTTTTGGAAACCGTCGAGGCAGGGATCACCCGGTTGGAAGGAGACCTGACCGCATGGAGGACAGCGCTAGCTCAGGCTAAGACTCTGCCTATCAAGATGATGGCGGCCGATGCGATTAATGACGATGTCGCCGTCATATCGGGTCTGTTGACACGACTTGACCTGGAGGAAAAGTTCGTGCCTCAATTGATGAAGATGGTTCGACCACTGGATCAAGTCGAGCAATCGCTGCGCTGGCCGATGCAAAGCCAATTCGTGATCGCTTCAAGGGCCAGTGATCCCGGCCTGAAGCAGGAAAAGCCGGGGGATCGACCGTTCTATGTGTCAATCGTCGCGGCTATGCCGCTCCCCAAGCAAAAGCGACTCAATGCGTACGCCGAGTATTACGAGACGGCGATGAGAAACGGCGAAGGCCCGCGTGCCTTCTCACCCAAGCTTTACACCTACGTCAGGACTCCACCACAAAGCTGGTTCGATTACCTGCTGAATCCGATCGATAATGTGGTGGGTCTGGAGCCGCTGCCTCCCTGGGACCTTTACAGTGGTCGAGTGCTGGAAACGGATGCGCGCCTTCGCCTGGCCAGCCTGCAGGCCTGGATTAAACAAAGCCCGCAGGGCGTGGATCTGTTGGCACGTGTCGCCAAGGCGGGTCAGAGCTTCTATGATCCGTTCACCGGGCTGCCCATGCTGCTCAGCGCCAAGAAAAACTTGCTTTACAGCGTTGGCAAAGACGGTCAGGACGACGACGGCGATCCCAGGCTTGATGTCACGGTTCTCATACCCCGTTCTGTTCCTACCACCTCCCCCGAGAGCCGTCGAACGGCTACTTCGAAGTCCAAGTAGTCGTCTTCCTCTACGGGGTCGCAGTCACTTTCGTAGCCTCTTTCACCGGCGGTTCGATCTTGATCTCAGGTCCCTGCACTTTCGGCAGGACTCCTGCGCCCTCCTTCTTCAACACCCGCTGATTATTCGGGTCTATGAGATTCTGGACAACATGGCTGTCGTCGAACGCCGCGGCTTCAAGGGCCGCCTTTTCGCCGCTGGCATTAGTCTGGCCGGGATCGTTCGCCAAGGGCTGTCCCGTGACCGGACTGACCGCCTTTCCCATCGGGTACCCAGGGTGCTTAGGCAGCATCGCGGGATTGGCCAGCGCAACGGATGCGCAGAGCCATCCGCCGAGGACCGCGGATAGAGCGAGAAGTGCCAACCTCATGACAGACCTCCTTTTGTGAAAACAAAAATGCCTTCTCGGGGCTGGCCCCAAGAAGGCACACACCGCCTGCACAAATCGAACTCCGAGGTGCCTGACTCCGTTTACCCCGGTTTCATGGCGAGTTTACTCCCCCTGAATCGAGAGTAACGTCATAAACAACATGCTCCTCGCAACCTTGATCGTCAAGGCGGACCAACTACGTATGAGGCTGGCGTTTCCTCTCGACCGGCTTCCCCCTTACGGGATGCCTTGACAGGCCCCCGCGCATTCCACACAATCTAGCTCGCTTCTGACCTATCAAGGAGCATGGCCATGCGACATCGCGGAGGATTCCGGTACAAGCGCGGCATGAAGCAGGGCGTCGTCTCGCTTTCGCCCATCCCCACCCGGATCGTTTCCAACGAAGAATTCACCCCGCCGCCCCAGACACAGGCCCAGGCCCGGGTCGAAGCTCTCGTCACCTCGTTCGCGGACGAGGCCTCGCATCGGTTGGGGGTTACGCGCCGGGACTTTCTCAGAACCACAGGCGGCATGGCCGTAGCGTTGCTCGCGATGAACGCCGTGTTCGGCAAGTTCTTCGACGTGCTCAACGTTGAGGCGGTCGAGGCCGCCGCGTTCGCCGAGCGGCAGGGCGATCCGTACTTCATCTTCGACGTCCAAACCCATTATGTCGGGGCGCACTATGACCCCACAGACGCCGAAACGACGCGCCAGGGGGCGGTGACCAAACAAGCCTTGCTGGCATTGCGCCGCCGCGTGCGCGAAGCGGGGCTGAATCCCAAGTTGGCCAGCGACAAGGGCACGATCGACGATCTGTCGTGGGAAAACTTCATCAAGGAAGTCTTCCTCGACAGTGAGACGTCGATCGGACTGATCAGTACGCCGCCCGGACCGTATCCGCAGGAAGCGGTGGTTCCTCCGAACGAGATGGCTCACATTCGGGACGAGATCAACCGGGTCGCCGGCTCGCAACGGATGTTGGCGCACGGACTGGCGACTCCTCAGCTAGGCCAGGCGGACCTGGACTTCATGGAGATGCAGGCGAGCACATTGAGAGTGGACGCATGGAAGTGCTACACCGGGTCGCCGCCGAAGGGCGTCGAGCACGGGTGGTGGATGGATGATGAGAAGATCGCCTACCCGATGTTGGAGCAAGCGCGAAAGCTCGGCGTGCCTCGCGTCTGTGTCCATAAAGGACTCCCGCTTGGACCGGTCGAGGAGTACAATCACCCGCGCGACCTGATCAAAGCCGCCAAAGATTTTCCAGATATCGATTTTCTCGTCTATCATTCGGGGTTCAAAAGCGCTGCCTCCCTTGAGGAGACCTTCGCGAAGACGGGCGAGATTCCGTGGACGAGCGAATTCTGCCGGATGAAGCGCGCCGAGCCCGACATCCGCAATATCTATATGGAACTCGGTTCGACGTTCGGCCAGTTGGTGATCACCCATCCGGCCATCTGTGCGCATTTGCTCGGCCAGATTATCGACGCCTTCGGCGCGGATCACGTTCTGTGGGGCACCGATTCGATTTGGTACGGCACGCCGCAGTGGCAGATCGAGGCCTTCCGCCGATTCCAGATTCCGGATCAGTTGATCGAGAAGCACAGGTACCACTCGCTGACGCGCGAGCTGAAAGCGCAGATCTTCGGCTTGAACGCGGCCCGTGTGTTCAATGTAGACGTCCAGGCCAAGCGGAACGAAATCCCGAAGGATTACGTGAACCGTATCAGAATGGCCTATCTGGATGAAGGACCGGAGCCGAGCCATCGGCTGTATGGGTGGATCGCAGGTTAGCCCATTGTCCCTAACCTCGCACCTCTTGCCGTCTTGAAGGAGATTCATCATGAAAAGCGAAATCTTGTATCCAGGCGCGTTTCCGATGGTGCGCGTCTATCTGGCGGCGGGGGAAAGCGTGAAGGCGGAGTCCGGCGCCATGGTGGCGGCGTCCCCGACGATCGAAGTCGAGAGCAAGATGGAAGGCGGCTTTCTGGGCGCGCTCTCTCGCAAGCTCCTCACCGGGGAGAAGTTCTTCTTTCAAACACTTCGCGCGACCCGTGGAGCGGGAGAAGCGTTGTTGGCCCCCACCGTTCCGGGAGACATTGTCGTCGTCGAGCTTGACGGGGTGAACGAATATTTGGTCCAGAAGGACGGGTTTCTGGCCGGAGCCCAGGATGTCAGAATCGAGAGCCAGATGCAGAGCTTGAGTCGAGGATTGCTCGGGGGAGAAGGATTCTTCATCCTGAGAATCGGCGGGACGGGGCAACTGATTCTGAACAGCTTCGGCGCCATTCATAAAGTCGAGCTCAGACCCGATGACGAGTACATCGTCGATAACAGCCATCTCGTCGCCTGGACGGCGACCACGAGCTACAGCATCGAAAAAGCGGCGGCGGGGTGGATCGCCAGTTTCACCTCCGGCGAAGGGTTCGTCTGCCGGTTCCGCGGCCCCGGCGTCGTCTACATTCAAAGTCGCAACCCCAGCGGGTTCGGAGCCTGGATCAGGCAGTTTATCCCCGTCTCCGAATGACCGGATGCTGAAAAAGGCTTCCAGCTTCGTTCTCAGTCGCTTGCAGCCCTCAACGTACCTCCACCAATAGTACGCCTTGGGCTCCTCGCTCCCTGCGGCCTTGCTGGCAGACCTTTTTGAGCATCCCGCTTGAAGGCCTTCAATATGGTCCCACGCCCCAATGCCCTGTGCTTCGGCCATGATCTCCCCGGAACCGGGGCGCCGTGCCATGTCGATGTCTCCTCGGATGGCCTTTCCGTCCGATTCCTCGACGGCTCTCCCGAGACGGGCCAGGAGTCCATACCATTCTCGTCGCTTTCGGTCTCAGCGGGTGGATTCGATCACGATCAACTCGTGGTGAAATGGACGGCGGATGGCACGGGTCGGACTCTGTACCTGAAAGATCCCGATGTCATCATTGCGTTCCGGCGAGCGGTTCCGCCCAAATTGATGGAGCATCTCGAGCGGACTGCAGAACATGTCCGTCGTGCGAGAACGAACCGGCGGGCTATCATCGCGGTTGCGGCGGGCTCGATGTTGGGGGTGCTCCTCGCACTGTGGCTCGGGTTCGACACGATCGTGTCGATGGCCGTCAGTCGCATTCCGGTCGCATGGGAGGAGAAGATCGGGGAAGCGGCGCAGCGGGACTTCCTGGCCGGGCAGACCGTGGTAGCCAGCGGGCCGGCGGTCGAGGCGGTCCAGGAGATCACCAAGCGGCTCACATCCCAGCTTCCCGCCAATCCGTACACGTTTCGCGTCACGGTGGTCCGGAGCGACATCGTGAACGCCTTCGCCTTGCCGGGCGGCTACGTGGTGGTCTTCACCGGGCTGTTGAAGAAGGCCGAGAACCCGGACGAGGTTGCGGGCGTCCTGAGCCATGAACTCAATCACGTGCTCCATCGGCATGGGTTGGAGCGGATCGTCAAAACCTTGGGGGTTGTGGCGGTGGTCACGATCCTGGTCGGTGATCAGCAGGGCCTAATCGGACTGGCGAAGCAACTGGGCGTTGAACTGATCGCCCTAAAGTTCAGTCGCGAGCAGGAGACGGAGGCGGATGTGACGGGGCTGAAGCTGCTCCACCGGGCCAAGATTGCGCCGGACGGCATGATCCGGTTCTTCGAGCGGCTCTCGGAATCGGAGGGCGGGCGCGTCGAACTGCTCTCGACCCATCCGATGAGCGCTGCGCGGGCAGAACGCCTCAGAGCGGAAGCGGCGTCGCTGCCGCACCAGGCACCGGAGCCGTTCAGCTTCGAGTGGAGCAGAGTTCAGCAGTCATTGGAGCAGGACACGAAAGGCTCGTCATGAGTCCAGGGAGAGGGAGCCTTCGCATCGGCGTGATTGCGGATACCCACGGGCTCTTCGATCGGGCCGTCCTGCGGCATTTTCAGGACGTCGATCATATCCTCCATGCCGGCGACATCGGCGACCAGTCCGTGATCGACCAATTGAAGGCGCTGGCGCCGGTGACGGCCGTGTCCGGCAATGTGGATGGATACGAACGAAGCGGGTTTCCACCGGAAACCGTCCTCGAGTTGGGCGGGCGGCGCATCGCGGTCAAACACATCATCTTCGAAGGCGGCAAAATGACCAAAGAAGGGCGTGCCTTCCTGGAGCGAACGCGCCCCGATGTCTGCGTGTTCGGCCACACTCATCAACCCACGGCCCAATGGTTCGGCTCGACCCTGCTCTTCAACCCCGGCTCGGCCGGCCCGAAACGGTTCACGCTCCCGCGCGGGCTCGGGGTGCTGACGATTGAAGGTGATATCACACCGACTCACATCGTCCTGGCGGATCGAGCTGAGTAGTCCGGACGAACCCTCGACACGCACACGCCCGGCCCTTTATCGGCCCGGATCTTTTTGGATACGGCTCTCGACTTTGTGCGTCGACACAATTGTGGTATAACCGCTCTGACACCCGCGGCTGTACGTAATCGCTGCTGACCACAACGACAGGAGGAAAATCATGACAAACAAATTCTTGCTGCTGCTCTTTGCGCTCGCGCTGGTCAATGTTCAAGCCCTCGACGCTTTCGCGGCCGGGAATCCTGACACCGGTCCTGGTTGCGGGCTGGGAAAACTGGCCTGGCAAGACTACAAAGGGCAGAAGCAGATCGCTCCGCAGGTAATGATGGCCACGACGAACGGTACCTTTGGCAGCCAGACGTTCGGGATCAGTTTCGGGACATCGGGGTGCACCAACGACGGCGTGATCATGAGAACAGAGCGGACCAACGTCTTCGTCTTCGCGATGTTCGACAACCTCTCCCAGGAGATGGCGAAGGGTCAGGGCGAACACCTCGCCTCGCTCGCCACTTTGATGGGTGTACCGCCCGAGCATCAAACCGAGTTTTTCGCTATGACCCAGGAGAAATACAACGCGTTGGTGGAAGCGGGGGAAGCGTCGCCGGTGGCGGTGATTAAGGCCATCGAGGATGCCATGGCCGAGCACCCGGTTTTGGCCAAAGTCGCCGCGGCGCGCTAAGCGAGGTCGGGTGAGATCGCCGTTCATTGAGCGCGACGAACCAAGCGAGCGCGCAGGCGGATTTTTTCTCACTCCTCGCTCGGTATTGGGCTATAATCGCCTGCGGTGTCGCCACGCGGGCGGCAGGATCTCTAACCATAAGGAGGGGGGACTTATGTTAAGAAAACTGCTCATGCTGTCGGTCTCGCTGGTCTTCATCGGTGCGCAGGCCAGTCTCTCGCTCGCCGCCCACCCTGACACGGGTCCGGGCTGCGGGCTGGGGAAGCTGGCTTGGTCGGACTATAAGAACCAGAAGAACATCGCTCCGCAGGTTCTGATGGCCACGACCAACGGGACGTTTGGCAGCCAGACGTTCGGCATCAGCACAGGCACCTCTGGATGCACGAACGACGGACAGATCATGAGCGAACATAAGGTAACAATGTTCGCTGCCATCAACTTCGACAATCTCTCGCAGGAGATGGCGCAGGGGCAAGGCGAGCATCTGGCGTCGCTGGCGACACTGATGGGCGTGCCCGCCGAGCAACACGATGAGTTCTTCGCTCTGACCCAGCAGCGATATACGTCCCTGATGCAGTCCGGCGAGACCTCGCCGGTAGCGTTGGTCAAGGCGTTGAACGATGCCATCGCTGCGCATCCGGTCCTCGCCAAAGCGTCAGCCCGCTGATCGATTCGAGGGGCTCCGGCCGCCTGGCCGGGGCCCCGTTCTTTCCACCGTCTTCGATTTTGGTATTCCACCGCCGTTGTGTAGCTTCATATTACAGTTCTCATGAGCGTTGGGCTCACACCGCAGTATGAACATTGCCCCCTCCCCGAGACCCTCCCCCATGAAAGGGGGAGGGGAAGGTGGGGGGAAAGCTGATGGCTATTGGCTACTCGCTGTTGGCTATTTCCACAGCAGTTCTCTTGAGTGCTTCCCTTCTTGCGACTCTTGCCTTTGCTGGCGCACCGGCGGATGATCCCTATCTCGTCGAGCTGGTCAGCCGAGCGCGAGCCATGAAACTGGCCGACGAACGGGCGTGGCATCTTCTCCTGCACTATCGCAAGGGCCTCTTCGGCGGCTATGCCAGCGAACAGGATGATCCGGGGTTTTTCCTGTCGCCGAACGGGAAAACCGACCCCCAGGCCGAGTTGGAAGCCACGCTGGCCCAATTCTTCTCCGATGAACTGGTCGGACGCTCCCGCCAGCCGGCGCAGTGCGCCTTCGTCGCCCGTTATCACTGGTTGAAGGAGAAGCTGCTCTTCGACGACGCTCGCCTGCCGCCGATCAAATGCGACCGGTTCGAACGATGGCTGGCCGAATTCAATGCGGAATCGATCTCGCTCATCTTTCCGTCGGCTTTCATGAACAATCCGGCCTCGATGTTCGGCCATACGCTGCTGCGGATCGATCAAAAGGGCCAGACCGAGCAGACACGCATTCTGGCGTACACCATCAACTATGCCGCGGATGTGCCGCCGGACGCAGGTCTGGCGTATCCGATCCGAGGGATCTTCGGGGGATATCGCGGGTACTTCTCGACTATTCCATACTATCTGAAGGTGCAGGAGTACCGGGACATCGAGAATCGCGACATTTGGGAATACCAACTCAATTTGACGCAGCCGCAGATCCGCCGGTTGCTGATGCATGCGTGGGAGTTGGGCAACGCCTATTTCGATTACTTCTTTTTCAAGGAGAATTGTTCGTATCACCTGCTCTCCTTGCTGGAATATGCCGACCCGACCTTGCACCTGACCGATCGGTTCCTCTTTTGGACGGTGCCAGCCGACACTGT
>JBBIOW010000111.1:0-4292 GCA_037443165.1 Nitrospiraceae bacterium
CCTTCAGAAACCGCAGGCAGGTATCGAAAGTGGCGCCGCCCCAGACTTCCAGTGACCAATAGCCGACGGTGTCGAGCTTCTGGGCGATCGGCAACATGTCCTCCGTCCGCATCCGCGTCGCAAGGAGGGACTGGTGGCCGTCGCGCAGAGCGACGTCCGTGATCAGGAGCTTTTTGCCAGGCGCCGATTGCAGGTCAAGGGCCGGAGTCTCGCGGGGTGAGACCTTGGCGGATTGAGCCCGGCGGATACCCTTGACGGCCTTCTTCCGGGCAACTGTTTTCGTTCGGCGCTGAACCATGCTCTTCTACAACCCTTCATACGCCGCGATCGCCGCGGAGATGGCCAGGACCAGGTCCTCGGGTTCGATCCGCTCGTCGTAGTTAAAGAGTTCCGGGTGTGTCTCCAAATAGGAGGTGTCGAACCGGCCGGCCCGAAAGTCCGGTTCTTCCATGATCGCCTTCATGAACGGGATCGTCGTTTTCACCCCGCGCAGCACGTATTCCTCCAGCGAGCGATGCATCCGGCTGACCGTCTCTTCCCAGGTGCGGCCCCGGACCGTCAGCTTGGCCAACAGGGCGTCGTAATAGGGCGGAATCGTGTAGTCCTTGTACACCGCGCCGTCGATCCGGACGCCGATCCCGCCGGGGGAGAGGTACGCCGTGACGGTACCGGTGCAGGGCCGGAAATTGTTGCGGGGGTCCTCCGCGTTGATGCGGCACTGGATGGCATGGCCCTGAAGCGTGACGTCTTCCTGCCGGATATCCAGCGGCTTGCCCGCGGCGATCGAAATCTGGTTCCGTACAATGTCGATCGCGGTGATCTGTTCGGTGACCGTATGCTCGACCTGGATGCGCGGGTTCATCTCGATGAAATAGTACCGGCCTTCCTGATCCAGCAGAAATTCCACCGTGCCGGCGTTGTCATAGTCGACCGCGCGGGCGATGGCGATGGCGGCCTCGCCCATCTCCGTCCGGAGCTTCGGCGTCAGGATCAGCGAAGGCGCGATCTCGATCAGTTTCTGGTGGCGGCGCTGGATCGAGCAATCCCGCTCCCCGAGATGGATGACGTTTCCGTGCTGGTCGGCCAGGATTTGAAATTCGATGTGATGTGGTCGGTCGATGTATTTCTCGATGAACAGGCTCCCGTCGCCAAAGGCGGCCTCGGCTTCTCGGGAGGCGGTCTCCATGCTCTCTTTGAGTTCGGCGTCCGAGCGGACGATGCGCAGCCCCCGTCCTCCGCCGCCGGCGCTGGCTTTGATCATGACCGGGTAGCCGACGGTCCGGGCAAAGGCCAGGGCTTCCTCCGCGCCGGCCACCCCGCCGTCGGTTCCGGGAACGATCGGAACTCCGACTTCCTTGGCCAATTCCCGGGCCTTGACCTTGTTGCCCATGAGATGGATGGCTTGGGGATTCGGACCGATGAAGGTAATGCCGGAAGCCCGACAAAGATGGGCGAACTGAGCGTTTTCCGAAAGGAATCCGTAGCCGGGATGGACGGCGTCGGCGCCGATACGTTTGGCCAGGTCGACGATCTGTTGCATATCCAAGAAGCCCTTCACCGGTCCCGGCCCGACCAAGTAGGCCTCGTCGGCCTTTTTGACATAGATGCCGGCGGTGTCCGCTTCCGAATAGATGGCGGCCGTCGCGATATTCAATTCGCGGCAAGCGCGGATGATCCGCATAGCGATTTCGCCCCGGTTGGCGACCAGGATTTTCTTGAACATCGCTCTCGCTCGTCGGCGTGGCGCCGCTTTCGACGGGCGGCCACTGGGGGGTTAAAAGATCGCGTAACCTAGCACAGCTTCAGGAGTCTTGTCGAGACGCAGGAAGGAAGCGGAAAGGAGATCAGACGTGTCTCGCGGCCCCGTGGACCAGTGGAACGGTCGAGAATCGACGCGCGGTCCCGACCGTTCCACCCAAAGAAGGTGGGAGATTACTTCGGCTTGATCAGAAATCCCTTGGAGCGGGCGTTTCCACCGCCCGCCACGACATCGATAAAGGTCATACCGGCCTTTGTGTCGGGAACGACCGCTTCGATGGTGGAGTCGTTGACGAATTTATATTCCACCTGCGCGGCTCCGGCGGCGCTGAAGGCCACGCCGTGGAAACATTCCTTCGTGCCGAAATTCTCGCCCTTAATGATGACTTTTTCGCCGGGCTTCGCTTCATCGGGCTCGACTTTCAGGATCTTCGGGCGCCTGGTCCGGTCGCAGACGGGATCCTTCTCCACCTTTTGGGCGTCAAAGCCCTTGATGGATTCAATATCGAACAGGGAGAAGCCGGAACCCTCGACATTGGCCCCTTCACCTCGGGCGGCGCCGACAGGCACGGCGACGAATCCCGTGATGAGCAGCAATGTGAGAACCGGAGAAACGTGTTTCCACATACGGGACCTCCTTCGCTAGGATTGTTTTTGGGGGAGCGGCGTATACGCTTCGGAAACGATTTTCTGGCCCGCGTCGGACAGGGCGAACTCCTGGAACGCGTCGACCACCGGATTGGGCTCTTTCTTCGAGAGAAGCAACACGGGCCGGCGAAGCGGATAGCGCCCGTCCTTCACCGTGGGCATTTCCGGTTCAACTTTATCGACGGGAAGCAACCGCACCGCGACACCCGTCGTAACGGCCGCCAAAGCCTGCCCGAGAGACACATAGGCCACGGCGGACATGGGCGGGAGGGTGCCGACCACCGTTTTGATCACCTTGTCGTCGCGCCCGATCACTTTGGCCGAATTGTGGATCTTGCCTTCGATGCCCAATTGCGCTTCGAAGGCGTCGCGGATGTTCTGGTTGCGAGGCCGGTCGATCACCAGAATCCTGGTCTCCGGTCCTCCCAGATCGGACCACATCCTGACCTTGCCCGAAAAGATATCGGCAACCTGTTGTTTTGTCACTTCCTTCGTGAAATTGGAGAGATTGACGATGATGGCGATGCCGTCCCAGGCGATCTGGGTGGCCGACAGTTCCGGGTCCTTGGTTCCGGTGACGGCGAGATGCGCGCGGCCTGATTTCACCAATTCGACGGGCTTGGAATTTTCATCCCAGAGAATATCGACGTAGGCCCGCGGATTGGCTTTTTCGAAGGCTCTAGCAAGGGCTTCGATGGTTTGCAGCTCCGGGCCGTTGCCGGCGATGATGAGCGAGCCCGACACATCGCCGCCGATGCCCAGGAGGGGGACGCCGGCGATGGTCAGACCACACAGTGACGCGAGCAGAATTCTCGCGCGCATGCTCCCTCCTTTCTCAAAGCGTCTCATGGTCGACCGGATAAGGCGTTGGCTGCGAAGGGGTGATCATATAAAGAAGGGCGGAATCGGCCGTCACAACCGCGGTCAGGAATTCTCTGAGCCGCGGTCGGTTGTGGAAGACGGATCCTGCTGCCCGATATACGTTCCCATGGGCGGGGGGTCGGTCCGCTTGCCGAACATCGGCGGCAGCTTCGAAAACTTATGCATCCGTTCGTTGAGCATGCTGTATGCCTTCATCTCCGAATACGTCGGCTTATGGTCGCCGACGACTTTCGAGGCGAAGGAGGAGAGCAGGCGGGTCGCCTTCTGGGCTTTACAGTGGGGACACACGGTGTCTTCCGGTCTTGCGTGCACGGATTGGACGATCTCGAACCGTTCGCCGCAGCCTTCGCAGCGGTATTCATACATCGGCATGGGTGTGCTCCCGGTAAGCGTGTGTGATCATTCGGGGCGCCGGAGAAGCTGTTGCCGAGACGTTTCGGTTTTGCCCGCGGCTTCGAGGGCTTGACCGGCTGCTTGAGTTTGCACTATTGTAACACAGTTCAACGGGTTGCAAGGAGATATGTCGGCCGGGGGGAGGGATGTGCATGCCTGTGTTGATTCGTAAGTATAAGATGTCGAGCGGGCTGATGCAGGAGGAGCGCATAGACGATCCGGATCGCATCGAGCGCTATATGCGTATCTTCGACAAAGAAGACCTGAAGAAACTGGAGTCCGGGGCCAAGGTGTTCATCGAAAAGGATGAGTGGCAACTGCTGCCGTAACACTCAATCCGACTTCTCCTCGACGCGTCACATCATCACCCATCACTCCTCACTGACCGATGATCTACTGGGTACATATCGCGCGTGCGATTGATCGAGCCACGCTGCACCGCGATCGTTGTTCGGAGGTGCCGTCGAATGTGACCAGCAGCGACTTCTGGGAAGGTGGCTGGTTCGACTATCCAGATAAACAACGGGCGCTCCAGGCGATGGAGCAGGCGGGAACGACCGAACAGCGCAAGTGCCCGCTGTGCAAGCCATAGGTTGTAGTGTTGAGTGCTG
>JBBIOW010000111.1:4302-9712 GCA_037443165.1 Nitrospiraceae bacterium
AACGAATTCGATGTTTTTAGTGGCAATACTTATGTCAAAACTCTGAACTTAGAACTCAGAACTCGCTTTCACGTATGCCTCGACTTGCCCTCCTGTTGAGCACCTTGATCTGGGGGGCGACCTTTCCGGCGACCAAGGCCGTTCTCGATCAAGTTCCTCCGCTCTCCTTTCTGTTCCTCCGCTTCCTGTTAGGGACCCTGTCGGTTGTCGGTTTGTTCGCGCTGTTGGGTAGGCGGCTTCGGTTCGACCGGGATATGCTTCGCATCAGCGTGATCGCTACTGTCTGGCTGTTTCTGGGCTATCTCCTTCAAACCGTCGGCTTGCGCGACACGACGGCTTCCAACTCCGCCTTCATCACCGCGCTCTATGTGGTCTTTGTCCCGTTGTTCCTGCGCCGGCGAGGGTGGCGAGTCTGGCTCTCGGCCGTTCTGGCGACGATCGGCCTTTGGTTGCTCGTTCGACCGGCGGTGACCGTCAATCAGGGCGACGCGTTGACATTAGGCTGCGCCGCCGCCTTTGCCGCGCACATCGCCTGCCTGGAGCGGTTTACAAGGGTCGGCGATTCGGCTTCGTTCTTCGTGTGGCAATTACTGTTTGTCACGGCGGCGATGTTACCTGCGATGGTCTGGGAAGGGCCGGCGCCCTCCGTGTTCACCCCGAGCGCGGTGCTCCTGGTCGGGCTGCTGGTGACGGGCTTGCTGGCCACCGGCGCCTTCGCGGTGCAAATCTGGGCACAACGGTTCCTCCCGGCCCACCAGGTCGCGTTGCTGTTCGCCCTGGAACCCGTCTATGCGGCCTGGTTGGCCTGGTGGTTTCTGGGCGAGCGCCTGGATGCCGCGGGCTGGCTCGGAGGCGGGATCATCCTTGGCGCGGTTGTGCTCGGCAGTACGGATCCGAAGGTGGCGAATGTGATCGAGCCTCCGGGAGTGCCGGTCATGCGCGGGGGCTGATCGGTGTGAGTTTGCGGGACTTGCGAGACCCGGGCGAACGCGCGACTTTTCGGATAGACTGTGTGCTGGTCTTGCACGTCTCCTCCGTCACGCCGCTGGCGCGGAGCGGCGCATCACAAGAGGTCTCATGGCGCAGAAGTTCGGCAACGGCCGCTGGGTTCAAGAGGGATACCTGGATAATCGAGTGGAAGGGTGCGTGGTCGGACGGATCATTTTTGCCGCGGTGGGGTCGGTCCCGTTCTATCTCGCCGGGAACTTCAAGGGCGAGATCTACGGCAAGGCCATCCGTTTCCGGAACAGTCGGTTCACGGATGACGAGCTGGCCACGCAGGTGTTGGGCGACTTCGAAGTGCCCCAGGTCGGCGAAGTGAGCCTGATTTCGTTCGACCCCCATCCGCTGCTCACGCCCCATCCCTACATCGAATGGTTCTCGCTCAGGAAGAACCATTATCGCATCGAATTGGCTCCGGAAGATGCCTGGGTGCTGACCGAACGCGAAGCCGCCGAGCTCGACGCCGACAGCCGCTCGATCCGCGAAGAACTGCGCGATCAGGTCCGATCGACCAGGGATCGCGACGACTCCGAATGGGTTTAGCCGCGTTTGACACCCTTTCGCTCACCCCTCTAGAATGCCGACCCCATGAACGATCGATTCCTCAAGGCCTGTCGGCGCCAGCCGGTCGATTGCACGCCGGTGTGGTTCATGCGCCAGGCCGGCCGTTACATGCCGGAGTACCAGAAGGTGCGGGCCAAGCACTCGATCCTCGACGTCTGCAAGACGCCGGAGCTGGCCGCCGAGGTGACACTGCAGCCGATCGAACGGTTCCCGCTGGACGCCGCCATCATCTTTGCCGATATCCTGCTGCCGCTGGAAGCCATGGGCGTCAGGTTGGAATTTACAGAAGGAGAGGGACCGGTCATTCACAATCCGGTCAGAGAGCGGGCGGACGTGGAGCGGCTGCGGATGGTGGACGGGGACGAACTGGAATACGTCGCCGAGGCGATCCGCCATGCGCGGCGGGCCTTGAACGGCCGGGTGCCGTTGATCGGCTTCGCCGGGGCTCCCTTCACCTTGGCCAGCTACGCCGTCGAGGGCGGTGGATCGCGACATTACGTGTTGACCAAGCAGTTGATGTATCGGGAGCCGGAAGCGTGGCACCGGCTGATGGATAAACTGGCGCGTGTGGTGACCGGCTATCTTCGCCGCCAGATCCGCGCCGGCGCGCAGGCCGTGCAATTGTTCGACAGTTGGGTCGGCTGTTTGTCGCCGGGTGATTATGCCGAGTACGTGCTTCCGCACGTGCAACTGATTTTCGAGGGACTCAAGCGAGAAGGCGTGCCAATGATCCACTTCGGCACCGGCACGGCGGCGCTTCTGCGGTTGATGCGCGAAGCGGGCGGGGACGTCATCGGCGTCGACTGGCGCATCCATCTGGACGAGGCCTGGGCGATGGTCGGGTATGATGTGGCGGTCCAGGGCAATCTGGACCCGGTCGTGTTGTTCGCACCGCTGCAGGAGATCGAGCGGCGGGTGGAAGATGTGCTCAGGCGAGCCGGCGGACGCCCGGGGCATATTTTCAACCTTGGCCACGGCATTCTGCCCGACACGCCGATGGCATCGGTGGAAGCGACGATCGAGATGGTGCACAAACTCAGCCAACGCTGAGTTGGAAGCGAGCAGTGCATAGCTGATAGCGAACAGCGAACCGGGGGAGAGTTGCTCGCTGTGCTGCCTGTGCCGTTGGTTGTTCGCTATTCGCTCAGGAGAAAAGCATGCCCGGACCGCAGAGGCCGATCGCCGTGCTGCTCATGGCGATGGGAGGACCGGATAGCGTGGAAAATGTCGAACCGTATCTGCGCGATGTGCGTGGCGGGCGTCCCACGCCGCCGGAATTGGTGGAGGAGATCAAGGAGCGATACCGGCTCACCGGCGGAAAATCCCCGGTGCTGGAGATCACCCGCGAGGTCGCGCGCAAGCTGGAGCAGAAACTGAACGGTCCCGGCGGCGAGCGATATCGCGTCTCCGTCGGTCTGCGGCACTGGCGTCCCTCCATCAAGGATGCCTATGAAGAGCTGATGGACGAGAGGCCCGAGCGGGTGATCGGGCTGTGCATGGCGCCGCAGTATTCTTCGATGAGCATCGGCGCCTACATCAGCAAGGGCGAAGAGGCGCGACAGGCGCTCCGCCACGACTGTCCGGTCAGTTATGTCGAAAGTTGGCACCGGCATCCGGGGCTGATCGGGGCCATCGCCGACAACATTCAGCTCGGCTTGCAGACATTCCCGCTCGAGGTGCGGGCCCATGTGCCGATCCTGTTCACGGCGCACAGCCTGCCGGAGCGGATTTTGGAGATGAAAGACCCGTACCCTGACGAGGTGAGAGGCACCATGCAGGCAGTCTGCGAGCGGGTCAGACCGGTCACGGCGCGCTTGGCGTTCCAGAGCCAGGGACGGTCGGGTGAGAAGTGGCTAGGGCCTGATGTCGAGGCCGTCTTGGAGGAGTTGCGCCGCGAAGGCCATCGGTACGTCCTCGTCGCTCCGATCGGGTTCGTCTCGGATCATCTTGAAGTGCTGTACGACATCGATATCGAGCTCAAACAGTCGGCCCGGGCCAAAGGCATCCATCTGGAGCGCATTCCGATGCTGAACGCATCCGCGGCGTTGATCGAAACCCTCGCCTCCGTGATCCAGGCGCACGAGGCTGCGCTGGTCCCTTGACGCGGCGTCCGTGACTGGGACACCCCGAACAGCGGTCGTGATCGGCGGCGGCATCGCGGGGCTCGCGACCGCCTTCGCTCTGCAAGAACAGGCCCAGGCGATGGGCCTGTCCCTCGCCTGTACCGTCGTCGAAACGGTTGGGGTTTTGGGCGGCAAGATCCGGACGAGCCGCGTAGACGGCCTCGTCATTGAGGCGGGTCCGGATTCGTTCCTCTCCCAGAAGCCGTGGGCCATCCAGTTATGCGAGAAGCTCGGGCTGTCCGATCAGCTCATCAATACGAACGAGATGGATACCAAGGCCTGCATCTATTCGCGGGGACGGTTACGCGAGTTGCCCGAAGGCTTGGTCGTGATCGCCCCGGGCCAGATCGGACCGTTCGTCAGGAGCGGGCTGCTGAGCTGGAGGGGGCTTGCGCGGATGGCGCTGGATGTGGTGCTGCCGCCCCGCCGTGCCGCGGGTGACGAGTCTCTGGCGAATTTCTTCCGCCGCCGCTTCGGGCGCGAGGCGTTCGAGCGGTTGTTTGAGCCGCTCATGGCCGGGATTTACGCGGGCGATGCGGAACAGATGAGCGTCAGGGCGACATTTCCGCGGTTTCCTGAACTGGAACAACAGTACGGGAGTCTCATTCGCGGCATGCTGGCCGCCCGCAAGGCCGCTCAGACAGGGGCGCCGGGGCCGAAGCTCCGCCGAACGATGTTTGTCGCGCTGCGGAACGGGCTCGGCGATCTGGTTGCGGCGCTCGCGAGTCGCATTCGGAAGGACGGAGCGACCCTGCGGCTGGGCGCTCGGGCGGTCGCCCTTCGGGTCCGTTCCAGGGAGATCGGGAAATGGGTGTACGACGTGCAGTTCGACGACGGATCCGTACTGTCGGCCGACCTCGTGGTGTTGGCGACACCCGCGTATGTGTCGGCCGAGTTGGTCAGGCCACTCAGTCCGTCGGCGGCTGGACTTTTGGAGATGATCCCCTACACCTCCACGGCGACGGTTTCCTTGGCCTACGGCGCCGACCAGATCCAAGACTGCGCGAGAGGGTTCGGATTCGTCGTGCCGCGCGTCGAAGGACGCCATCTGATCGCCGCGACGTGGACGTCTTTAAAATGGGCTCACCGCGCGCCGGCGGGAACGGTGCTCGCTCGGTGCTATCTCGGGGGCGTCGGGCGGGAGGCGATCGTGCAGGCGGACGACGAGACGGTGGTGAGGACGGTGCGTGAGGAGTTGCGGGCCATCACCGGCCTCGAGGCCTCGCCGCGCTACGTCGAGGTGCATCGCTGGAGCCGCGCCATGCCGCAATATACCCTTGGCCATCTCGATCGACTCCGAGACATCGAGACGGCGTTGAGCCGGTTTCCGGGCTTGTTCCTGACCGGAGCCGCCTATCGCGGGGTCGGCATCCCGGACTGCATCAGAGACGGATCGACCGTCGCAGGGGCGGCCGTCCGTTACTTGACCGCGCGCGAATCCGGATTATTGGTATAGCGCGGAGTCGTATGGATAACACGCTGACCATTCTGAACGTTAGCGGTCCCTATCGGGAACCGCGCGAACCCGCTTTTTCCTACGACTATGCGATCCAGCGTCCGACCTGGCCTACTCCGTTCGGTGTCCGGGTGAAAATCTCGATCGCCGATGAAATGGACTATGTGAAGGGCAAGTTGCTGGGGCAGGTCACCGGCAGTCCCGGACAACAACTGTTACTCAATCAGGTGCTGACTCGGCGCATTGCCGATCAGAAGCTGCGCAT
>JBBIOW010000112.1:0-7631 GCA_037443165.1 Nitrospiraceae bacterium
ACTTCGATGTCGAGTTGGTCGTCGAAGGTTTTGAGATTAGCCTGCTCGAGCGCGTGCAGGATCATCTCCGCGTCGGCGGCATTGTCTTCGACCACCAAGACCGTAAACGGGGCCTTGGGTTTCTTGACGGCGAGTTGAGGATCCATCAGAGAATGCATCGCAGAGAGTCCTTTCGTGCGACTGTTCTGAAGGAGGCCAACAGCTAACGGCGAGCGGCGAACGGCTCCCCGACGGAGAGCTGTGCGGCACGCGTGACCGACGGGCCAGGCGTGAGAAGCGAGACCGGCCGGAACAGCACGGGTTGCGCGAACCCTAGAAACCGGATTCGCCGGTCGCGCTCGTCCCGAGAGTCTCGCTTTTCTCGCAGGCGAAACGCATCAGGTTTCGCTTCACCCTGCCGTCGCTGTTCTTCCCGTCTCCGTTCCCGCAGGTGCGGGTTCGGGCGTGGTGAGGTCGCCGATGGCCGGCAGCGAGAAGGTCACCGTGCAGCCAGGGCCGTCGGGGGATTCGACGCGAATCTGCCCGCCGTAGAGTTCCACGATGCGTTGGACGATGGTCAGGCCGATCCCGCTGCCCGGCGCCTGGTCCGGCCGCAACCGCACGAACGGCTGAAAGACCCGCTCCCGGTGCTCGGGCGGAATGCCGAGGCCGTTGTCGCGCACCGTGAACCACACCCGGTTGTCGCGACAGACTGCCTCGATCGCAATCTCCGGTGGCACGCCAGGGCGGGCGAACTTCAGCGCGTTGGACAGGAGGTTGTCGAAGACCTGGCGCAGGTAGGCGCCGTGGCAAGCGACGAGCGGCGCCGCCAGGCGCACCTGCACACGAGCGCGGCGCGCGTGTAGTTCGCTGGCGCGGGCTTTGAGCACGTCGTGGACCATCGTCGCCGCGTCCACCGCCTCCACCGCCTCCGCGCGCGTGCCGACCCGCGCCACCGTCAGAATGCTCTCCACCCGTGCCTCCAACTCTCGTGCATTCTCTTCGATCAAGGCCAGCCAGCGCGCCGCTTGGGGCGCCAGCGCGGCGCCGTACTCCTGGCGCAACAGGGCGGCGAGGCCCCCCATGCGCTTGCCGGGCCCTTTGAGGTCGTGGGCGAGGGTTTCGGCCAGGTGCTCCAACTGGCGCAGCCGTGCGGCCAGGTCCTTCTGTTTTTGATGCGCCTGCTCGTAGAGCCTGGCGTTGGCGATGGCTAAGGCCGCTTCTTCGGCGAGCCCCTGCGCCAGGCGCACGTTCCAGCCGTCCGGGCCACCGGACTCCTCCTTGAGGAGCAGCAGCACACCGAAAGGAGCCCCTTGGGCCAGCAGCGGAATCGCCAGCACGCTGTCGCCGATGAGGTTGCGTCGACTGACTTGGGGACGGCGGTCGCGGCGCAGCTCGTGACCGACCGCCGGCTCGCGGGTGTCGAAGGCCCGCACCGCGATGGGGAACTCCTCCCAGAGCATGACGGACTTGCGGAGCGTGTCGCTCCAGGTGCCCGATGCAGCCTCGACGACCCAACAGCCCATCTTCTCGTTGCGCAGCATCACCAGGCAGACGGCCGCCTGAGTCAGCTCCGCGGCGCGATCGACTATGCGCCGCAAGGAGCCGTCGAGGCCGTCCGGGCCGATGGTGTTGAGGTCGTGGCCGGTGGCAATGAGGGCTTCGAGGTCGCGAATATGCTGGCGGATCCGGTGGGCCATTGCCTCATAGGCGCGCGCCAACTGGCCGATTTCGTCGAAGGAGCGAATGGCGATCGCGGGGACCGGCGCGCCGGCGGCGTCCGCTCGGCCGAACTGCTCCACCGCCAGGTGCAGCACCGCTAGCGGTTGCGTCAGTGAGCGAGCCAACAGGTGCACACCGATAAGGCCGAGCGCCAGCCCGCCTCCCAACGCCCCCAGCAAGCCCCAGAAGGTCGCGTGCGTCACCCTTTCCTGGTTGGTCACCAGGCGCTCCAGTTGCTGGTCCAGGCGATCCTCCAATGTTCTCAGATCGTCCCGCACGCGATCCGAAAGTGCGAGACCTTGCCCCGACTGTACGTATTCCAACACCTCATTCAGCCGTCCTTGCTGAATCCGCTGAATCAGTGCTTGTTTGGAGTCGGTCAGTTCTTGCAGTTGCCGGCCCGCCTTGCGGACCTCATCGGGTTCAATGCCATCGACCTGTTCGACCAGCGTCATGGTGCGCTCGAGGACCGGCCGAAGTTCCGCCCGCGCCTCCTCCAGCGGCGTGAGAAACGCCGGTTGCTGCGTGATGAGGTAGCCACGGAAGGCGTCTTCGGCATCGACCCCAAGACGACGGAGAACTTGAATTTGCTCGCGCGCGAGCTGGACCCGATGCCGCTTTTCCTGCAGATCCCAGAGATGATTCACGAAGGCGAGATGGACCGCCAGCGCGACGAAGACGGGGAGAAAGCACACGATGAGGATGATCCAGAGCTTCTGCTGGACCTGGAGCCGACTCCACCATGTCCGCAGAGGAGAAGTCATCAGTGTGGGACCCCGTGTTCGCAGGTGACGTCGCCCATATGGACGCGCCTGATCGTATTCGTCGTCTCAATGCGGTGTCAAGCCGGAACCAGACATTGCAAATAGTCGTCATGGCCGCAAGGCGGCCACTCTGCGGGATGAAAAGTACCCCTCGTCGTGCTTCCACGCATCACGCGTCACGTGTCGCGTCTCACGTCTTCACCGTTGCAATGGGTCGCGGCCGTAGGCTCATGGGGACTGTTGGGATTGGGAGAGTATTCGAATATAGGCCAACACGTCCTGCAGTTCGCCTTCGGTCAGTTTCCCTTGCCAGGAATGCATCGGGCTGAAGACCACGCCGTACTCGATGACACGCAGCAGTTCTTCATCGGACTTCAACATCGAGATGGCGCGATGAAAATTGGCCGGCTTCACCCTCAACGAGGCTGCTTCGGGCCCGTCGCCCCGGCCGCCGACGCCGTGGCAGGCCAGACAGTGCCGTTCGTAGACGGTCCGGCCTCGGTTCACATCGGCTCCGCCGTCCTGAGCTGAAAGATCGAACTGTCCGATGATGCCGACGACCGCGGCAACAATCGCCAGTCCGAGGAAGCGCCGTACAACGAGCCTGGACGCCATCACGGTCAGCTCTTTTTGGTGGTTTGGGCCACGAATGAAGAATAGCGTTGCTGCATCTTGGCGCTGCCGCAATACGGGCACTTCACTTCGCCCCGTTCATGTTCTTTGAGCGACAACGCGAGCAACGACTCCTTCCCGCAGTCCAGACAGGAGTACTCATACATCGGCATACGTCGCTGCGCTCCAATATGAATTAGGAATTATGAATTAGGAATTGAGGATATCGCCGCCAATTCAGCATTCTGAATTCATCATGTTGCATTGCGTCGCCGCTCGTCGGCGGCTTCCAGCGGGTGTGGGCCACTCCACGCAGCGACGGTACGCGCCATCTCGGCGAGACGCCGGGCCGCGCGTCCATAAATGCTGTCCGGCGGATAGTCTCCGTCTGGCCCACGTTCACCGGCCGGAGTTCCGGTCAGGAGCTCCAGGGCTTCTTCCACGGTGTTCACGCCGTAGACGGCGAAGGTGCCGGCTGCGACGGCGTCCACGACCTCGCGTTTCAAGGCCAAGTGTTTCGCATTGCGGGCCGGAATGATGACTCCGTGTCGCCCGGCCATCCCGCGTTTCTTGCAGGATTCAAAGAACCCTTCGATTTTCTCGTTCACCCCGCCGATCGGCTGCACTTCGCCGAGTTGGTTGACCGAGCCCGTCACGGCCAGCCACTGCCGCACGGGCACCTCCGCCAAGCTGGAGAGCACGGCAGCCAACTCGGCGACGGCGGCGCTGTCCCCCTCGACCTCCGAGTAGGTCTGCTCGAAAGTCAGGCTTGCGCTCAAGGCGAATGGCTGGGCACCGGCGAATTTTCCCGCCAGGAAGCCGGCCAAGGTCATCACGCCCTTACTATGAATGTGCCCCGCCATCTCGGCTTCCCGCTGAATGTCGATGAGCCCTTTGGTGCCGACGAAGGTCCGAGCCGTGATCCGGCAAGGGCGGCCGAACGAATAGTCGCCCAGTTGGTGAACCGACAACCCGTTGACCTGCCCAACGACTTCACCATCCAGATCGACCAGCAGGGTGCCTTCTTTGATCTCATCCTGGATCCACTGTTCGGGGAGGTTGACCCGATGTCGCTTCTGTGCCACGGCGGTCTCGACGTCGGCCCGTGTGACCAGGCTTCTTCCCTCCTGTTGGGCCCAGAATCCCGCCTCCCTCACCAGGTCGCTGATCTGGCTGAATCGAAGAGAGAGCCGGTCATGGCGTTCCGCAAGACGGAACCCCTCGCGGATCACCTCGCCGACCGCGTCCGCCGTGAAGTGGGGCAGTCGCTCGTCACGGCACAAACGTGCGATGAATCGGGCATATTGCCGCTCCTGACGCTCATCGCAGGCCACGTCGACATCGAAATCGGCTTTCACCTTGAAGCTCTTCGGAAAATCTTCTTCGTACGCTTGCAGGAGATGGTAGAGGATCGGCGGGCCGACCAGGATGACCTTCACCTCGACCGGGATCGGTTCGGGTCGAAGACCAGCGGTCGAGAGTCCGAAGAACTCGCTCGGATCTTCGATCTTGACCGCGCGGGTCTTGATCACGCGTTTGAGAGCATCCCACGCAAGGGGTTGCCGGAGAACGTCCAGCGCGTTGAGGATCAGAAAGCCTCCGCTGGCTTGCAACAACGCCCCGGCTCGGATTTCAGTGAAGTCGGTGTACATGACGCCGAGGTGGGCTTTCCGTTCGATCTTTCCGACCAAGTTGGCATAGGTCGGGTGCGGTTCCTCCACAACCGGCGCGCCGCCGTCGGCCTTATGCTCCACGAGGACGTTGATCTGATAACGGGTCAAGTCTGAACGGCGTCCCGGCGGCTCGAGGCCCGGGATTGGCAAAATGGGGCCTTCGCGGGGAAGGAAGTCTTTGTAGTTGGCGACAATGTCTTTTCGGACCGCGTCTAAATACGCGCAGACGTCCGGCAATTCGGCATATCGGGCTTTCAACGGTTGGAAACGAGCGTCGAGGACATTAGCGACCAACTGTCGGTCCATGTCGTGAAGCCGCTGTTCGGCTTCGTGGTCCAACGCATGGACCCGCACGTGGAATTCACGGATTTCGCTTTCCAGCGCCTTCCTCCGTTCCGTCAGTGCGCGCTGCTCATCGTCCGAAAGAGCCTCCATTTCCGCTTCGGTCATCGGGCGGCCAGCGCGAAGCGGAACCAGTCCAAAACCGATCGGCGTTTCTTCGAAACCGAAACCACGTTCCCGGCAGAGCTGCGTCAGCTCTTGAAACAGCGCCTTTTTCTTCCCTTCGGTTTCTTCGATCAGTTTGGCCTTCGCGTCCAGATACCTCTTCGTCTCGAACACCGCGGGAATGTCCCTCCGAAGCCCGTCGACGAAGGCGACCATGGCGCGCATAAACGCCCGCGCTTGGCCGGCGGGTAGTGACAGGCAGGTCGGTCTGGTGGGATCCTGAAAATTGTGGACGTAACACCAATCCGGCGGGGCCGGCGCCGACCGAGCCAGGCGCGTGACCATCTGACGGATCAGCGAGGTCTTCCCTGTGCCTACCGGCCCGGAGACATAGATATTGAATCCGACACTCCGCATCCGGAGCCCGAACTCCAAGGCTTCGACCGCCCGCTCCTGGCCGATGATGTCTTCCAACGGCTCTAGTTCGCGTGTATCTGAGAAACCCAGACGGTCCGGCGCCACGGTTGGAGCCAGCATGGACGGGGGCAACGCGAACTTCTCCATCATGTCGGCGTTCATCCGATGACCGGGACGGGATTCACAGTGGTGGCCTGGGGACCTTTCTGGCCTTCCTCCATGTTGAACACGACCTCGGTCCCGTCTTCGAGTTCGTCAAACGAAATGTCGTGGAGCGCATTCTTGTGGAAGTACACCTCGCCTCCGCCCTCCTTGAGAATGAATCCGTACCCCTCCTCGGGGAACAATTTGCAAATGACGCCCCGGAACGGCGGTACAGGCGAGGTCCGGATTTCGGTGGCCGCGCGTTTTTCTCGAACCTTGCGGAGTTCGATCGCGACGGCATCGAAGGCGGCCCGGATCGCCTCTTCAAAAGTTTTCTCCTCTTTTCTAGCCGTGATCGTATGTCGCCCAGATAAAGTAAGGACGACGAGCGCTTCGGCGACATTCTTGAGCTTCTTGTGGTGGCGATTCTTGGTCAAGGTCACCCGTCCATGAATCAGATCGCGATGGCCGCGTTGCAGATCGTTCATCCGTTCTTCGATCTCGGTTCTCCATCGCGGCGTCATCGCCACGTTCCGGCTCTCGATTTCCAGGTCCATCCCGCTTCCTTCGGAAGTTCGTTCCATCTGTTCATCGTCTATTCTTCGAGGCAGCAAACGGTGTGCCGTGAATCGGCACGGGGCTAGAGGCTGGAGGCTGGGGACGGGGGAATAAGGAATGAGGAATGAAGAATGAGGAATGTTGAATGGCCAACTTGCAGAAGTCTGCGCGATCATTCAGCATTCCCAATTTCTCATTCCACGATTTCTCCTTCAACATTGTTCCGTTCTGGCCGCCTCTTGCCCTCACCCTCCTCATGCCCCACGCCTGCGCGTCGACTGGCGCATAATGCCCCAGTCCCTCTTCCGGAACTGCAGCCGAATGCAGCAGTCAAGGGCCGCGAGCGGCCCAACGATGAATTAGGAATTCTGAATTAGGAATTGTAGGGATTGGGACTTCGGAACGGTTGAGCCGAATCCCTGGTAATTCAGAATTCATAATGACTTGGGGTTGCGTTGGAACACCACTTGCGTAAGGAGCTTGTATGCCGACTCTCGAGCGGGCGAAGCTGGAAACCTACCTGCGCCAACGGTTTGGTCCCAGGGTTCGGTTGCTCTCCTTTGGGTTGATCGGGGAAGAGACATCCGGAGACAGTTACAAGCAATACGGGTACGGGGCGCCAGTCCGGCTCACGTTTCAGGTGGGAAAGACCGTTCGGCAAGCCGTGTTGGAGACGATGAGCCCGGGTCCCTTCGGCCACGAACACATGGCCGATCGGGCGCAGGCGATCCTCTGGGACTATGATTCTTACGGTCGCCTGCCGCGGCATGTGAAGGCCTTGGATGTCGGCGCCTTCACCGAGGACCATGGCCTGTTTTCCGTCGCGGCTGCGCGCGAGTTCTTCGTGCTGACGGCGTGGGCGGAAGGGGCAAGCTATCACACCGATCTCGAACGGCTGGCGAAGGATGGACGGTTGCGCACTCTCGATCGGCGGCGGGCCGTCGGCCTCGCCCGTTACCTGACGGAGATCCATCGGGTCAAACGGCGTGACCCGGACCTCTATCGACGGAGGCTACGGGAGCTGATCGGTCACGGAGAATGCATCATGGGATTGACCGACAGCTATCCGTCCCGCTTTGCGTTCATCACCGGCGATCTTCTGCGCTCGATCGAAGAGGCCTCGAACCGCTGGCGGTGGCGCTTGCGGAACCGGACCGGCCGGCTCTCGCAAGTCCACGGCGATTTTCATCCATGGAACGTGCTGTTTCGTCACGGGACGGATTTCAGCGTGCTGGACCGTTCGCGCGGGGAGTGGGGTGAGCCGGCCGATGACGTGACGGCCATGACGATCAATTACCTCTTTTTCTCGCTCTGT
>JBBIOW010000112.1:7642-9538 GCA_037443165.1 Nitrospiraceae bacterium
GGAAGTGCTGTTCCGCGTGTTCTGGGAGACGTATCTCTCGGCAAGCAAGGACCACGCGGTCACCGAGGCGGCCGCACCGTTCTTCGCGTTCCGCGGGCTGGTCATTGCCAGTCCCTTGTGGTATCCGAACCTGACCGTCCAAGTCCGCCGGACCATCTTTCGCTTTATCGAAAACGTGCTGGCCGCCTACCGCTTCGAGCCGGCGGAGGTGAACCGGTATCTCAGGGAGTAAGTACCCGTCGATCGTCAAACGACCAAGGTCCTTCGTGAAGAAACGGTTCTGTTCCTCTCGCGAGGACGTGGTGCGTGTTCCGCGCGGTTGACGGTCGATCGATGACGAAAACGCTCCGAGAGAGCCTTCGCTATCTGGATCTGGCCGATCGTTGCATGACCACACGAGAGCCGGTTGGTCTCAGCCTGTGCTGCAGTATCTCACCTAGGAGGGATGCGCGCGTCATCTCTGCTGTGCCGTCGTCAGATGCACGATGACGCCGAGATAATCCTGCAAGTGTCTGGTGATGAGGAAGCGATGCCTCGCGTATTCCTTGGCCTGTTGTCCCATGACCGCGATCTGTTGGGGATCGTTCAGGAGCCGCTTGATGTAGAACGCGGCTCCTTCCGGTGAATTGACCGTGTAGCCGGTCTGGCCCGGGATCACTTGCACCGTGATGCCGCCGGTCTCTCCGCCGATGACGGGCTTCCCTTTCCACATGGCTTCCGCTACTGTGAGGCCGAAGCCCTCGCGCGTGGATTTCTGTAACACGATCGTTGCAGCCCGCTGTAGCGCGTTGATCTCCAGATTGGCCGTCGGCGGGAGCAACAGCAGATGGACGTCGGGATCCGAGCCCACCTCCTCTCGGACCTCGTCCAGGACCTCGGCCCCTTCCGGATCATCGGTCGCGGTCCCGCCGGCAAGGATCAGGCGGCAGTCGTGGCTTTTCTTCACCAGGCGATAGGCCCTCCCCACGCCGATGGGGTCCTTGAAACGGTCGAACCGCGAGACTTGCAAGAGAATCGGCTTATCCCGCGGAATCTGCAACCGGTCCAAGATTCCGTCGATTTCCGCGTTCGTCAATTCGCGATTCTTGTCGCTCAGCGGATCGATGGAGGGATAGATCAGGAACTGGGGGATCGGCAGCCGCTGCGCGAACTTGGGCAGCGAAAACACCGCCGCGTCGTACCGGACGACGTAGGGCCGAAGAAAGTGCCAGACCGCCCGCTGGGGCGTCGAAAGGTCGATATGGCAACGCCAGATCCATTTCGCGCCGGCCGGTCGGGCGTCGATCAGCGGTGCGGGTTGCGGATCGTGAATCATGGCGACGTCCGCCTCGAGATCGAGGTGTTTCGCGTTCTCGCGGTTGCAGCGGAGGTACTCGTCGAACATGTCGGAGGTGATAGGCTGTTTCGTGCCCTGGAGCGCGTTGTGAAAGCTCTTGGTCGTCCGGTAGAACAAGTCCGTGCCGGTGATGACCTCCCAGTGAGTCTTGATACCCAGTTCGTCGAGCAAGGGGAGCAGGCGGTGAAGAATTTCCGCGACGCCTCCACCGTAGCGGGTGGAATTGACATGCAGCATGGTTTTCCCCTTGACCGACTCCGCCAGCCTCCGCAAAAAGTCCACGGTGCCCTTTGGAGCGACGTCTCTGTAATCCGCCAACATCGGTGTCATGGGTGACTCCTGTGTGTTCGCGTCAGGCTGTCGCGCTCAAGGCCTGATCGCAGGCGTCCACGATCCGCTCGCGCATGCCTTCCAGGCTCAAGCCAAGCCGCCCAATGTTCGTGACCTGCTTGCCGAGTTCCGGCATGCCCAACCCCACCTCGGAGGACAACCAGGAGGCGAAATCGCTCCAAGGCTGCCGGCTCCTCATGCGGGCTTCGCAGAGATGGTTATAGACGGCG
>JBBIOW010000113.1:0-4959 GCA_037443165.1 Nitrospiraceae bacterium
GGCTGTGCGCCTGGGTGCATTCGACCTGGCCGTCGGCAATCTCTTCGGCAGTAACGCCTTCAACATGGCGGCCTTCTTTTTCGCCGATGTCGCGTTTCGCGAGGGGCCGCTGCTGAGCACGGTCGATCCCGCTCATGTGCTGACGGCTCTGTGGAGCATTCTGCTGATGAACGTCGGCCTGATGGGTATTATGTATCGCGTCGAAAAGCGATATCTCCTGATCGAACCTGACAGCATCGTGATGATCGTCGGCTATTTCCTCGGACTCTGGCTCTTGTTTCGGTAGCAGGCGCCAGTTCTCGGTCGTCAGCCGACAGTTCCTCCCTGCCCTCTCCATGGCCCATTGCATTGCGAGGGGCAATGGGCACCCGGGGAGAGAGGACGAGAGGAGGTTGGAGCTATCGGCTATTCGCTGCTAGCCGCTGGCTGTTTCAAAACATGAGCTGACCACATGACACCTTCACCCTCCCACAAACCCGTTTCTTGGCACGCGATGCCGCCTGATGCGGCGGTCCGCGAACTGGGCTCCGATCTGGATCGCGGATTGAGCGAGCAAGAAGCCGCGCGCCGGTTCGCCCTGCACGGGCCGAACGAATTGCCGGAGGCCCCGCCGCCATCACCGTTGGCTCTGTTTCTCGCTCAGTTTTCCAGTCTCATCGTCTGGGTCCTGATCGGCGCGGCGGTCGTGTCCGGGCTGCTCCAGGAATGGATCGATGCCGGTGCCATCCTCGCGATTGTGTTTCTGAACGCTATCCTGGGATTCGCGCAGGAGTTCAAAGCCGAGCGTTCTCTGGCCGCGTTGAAAAAGCTCTCAGTCGCGACGGCGCGGGTCCTGAGGGACGGGATGACCAGATCGATCCCTGCGCGTGAGTTGGTACCGGGCGACCTCATCCTGGTCGAAGCGGGCGACTATGTGCCCGCCGACGCGCGGCTGCTCTATACGGCCGCTCTTCGGACACAGGAAGCGGCATTGACCGGAGAATCTACCCCGGTGGACAAGGTCTCGGCCGCCCTGAGCGACGATGACCCTCCCCTCGCGGAACGGCGGAACCTCGTGTTCATGGGCACGGTTGTCGTTGCCGGGAAAGGGCGAGCGGTGGTCGTCGCGACGGCTTTGCAGAGCGAGTTGGGGCGGATTGCGACCATGCTTCAGACGGCCGAGCCGGAGGTGACGCCGCTGCAGCGCCGTCTCGAACAGCTCGGGCATCTCCTGCTCTATCTCTCGCTAGGCGTCGTGGCGGTGGTCTTTGGGCTGGGGTTGTGGCGCGGAGAGCCTCTGGTCGGCATGTTTCTCACGTCGGTGAGTCTGGCTGTCGCGGCTATTCCCGAGGGACTTCCCGCGATCGTCACGATCACGCTGGCGCTGGGCGTCATGCGTATGGTCGCGCGCCATGCGCTGATCCGCCGGCTCCCCGCGGTCGAGACGCTGGGATCCACGACTGTGATCTGCACGGACAAGACCGGGACCTTGACCAAGAACGAGATGACGGTCACGCGCCTCTTCGTCGATGGCCGCACATTCGAGGTGACCGGCGAAGGGTATGCGCCGGAGGGCGAGATTCACCCCCTCACCTCTGCCCTTTCCCCTGGTGGGAAAGGGGAAGGAGAGGGGGAGGCGGTTCGCGCATTACTCATCGCGTCCGTACTGTGTAACGGTGCGACCTTGAAACAGGAGCAGGGCCTCTGGCGGGTGCTCGGTGATCCGACCGAGGGCGCGCTGTTGGTGGCGGCGGCGAAGCTCGGGTTGTGGAAGGAATCGCTGGAGGCGGAGGCGCCCATCGTCGCGGAGATTCCGTTTGACCCGGAACGCAAGATGATGACCGTGCTCCGCAAAACCCCGGGCGGGATCGCGGCGTTCGTGAAGGGTGCGCCGGATGTGTTGATCGAACGATGCGCCCATCGGTTGACGGTCGACGGCGCCGTCAAGCCGCTCGATGAGTCGGCGAAGCGGAAGATCATGGAGACCAACCGGACGTTCGCCCGTGAAGCGTTACGGGTGTTGGGAGTCGCCCGCCGGCGACTGGACGACAAGCCGGCCGACCTCCGAGCCGCGGACGTCGAACAGTCCCTGGAGTTCGTCGGCCTCGTGGCGATGAAGGACCCTCTGCGGCCGGAGGCGAAACTCGCCGTACGGCAGTGCCGGGAGGCGGGGATCCGCACCGTCATGATTACGGGCGATCATAAGGAGACGGCGATCGCCATCGCGAAAGACCTGGGTCTCGTCAACGGGCAGGGAGAGGCGCTGGCGGGAGCCGAACTGGACGTTTTGCCCGACCACGCCCTGGTGGATCGCGTCGAGCGGGTGGCCGTCTACGCGCGCGTGTCGGCCGAGCATAAGCTTCGGATCGTCAAGGCCTGGAAAGCTCGGGGCGCGGTGGTGGCGATGACGGGTGACGGCGTCAACGACGCGCCGGCGATCAAGGCGGCGGACATCGGCGTCGCGATGGGGATGACCGGCACGGACGTTACCAAAGAAGCCTCCGACATGGTGGTCACGGATGACAACTTCGCGTCGATCGCGGCGGCGGTCGAGGAGGGACGGGCGATCTACGACAACATCCGGAAATCCGTCCATTACCTTCTCTCGTGCAACCTCAGCGAGGTGTTGCTCATGCTGCTGGCGACGCTGTCTGGGCTTCCCTTGCCGCTGCTGCCGGTCCAGATTCTCTGGATCAATCTGGTGACCGACGGATTTCCGGCGCTGGCCTTGGCTGCCGATCCGAAGGAACCCGACATCATGAACCGCCCGCCGCGCGATCCGAAGGCACGGTTTCTCTCCAGCCGCCGGCTGTTGCTCCTGTTCGGCCAAGGGACGCTCATCGCCGCGAGCACGATACTGGTCTTTGCGTACTGCCTGTACGCCATGGACCAAAGCCTCGAACGGGCGCGCACGGTGACCTTCACGGCGATGGTCCTGGCGCAATTGTTCCACGCCTTCAACTGCCGGAACGACCGGCGGTCTGTCTTCTCCATCGGCGTCTTTTTGAATCGCCATTTGGTCTGGGCGGTCGGGGTCTCGGCCGCCTTGCAGATCCTGATCATCGCGCTGCCGGCGGCACGCGAGGTCTTCAAGGTCAGCCCGTTCGATCCGGAGCACTGGATGCTGGTGATCGGGGTCGGCTTGGTGCCGCTGCTGGCGATGGAGCTGTGGAAAGGCATGCTGGCCTTCACGCGACGAGGAACGAATGGCTGAGGATCGGCGTGTCGAAGTGGCCTTCAATGAATCTTTTCGTAGTCGGCCGACTCCTATATAGTGTTTGAGTCGGCAGGACCGGACGCAACACGGGTGAATTCGTTCGTGAAGGCACGCAGTCGTGCAGAAAGCGAGAACGAGCGAGCGGCTCAGCAAGCTCGGCGTTGAAATCCGGGAAAGCGGGAGGAGGACTCTCTCCGGCCGCGGTAAGCACGATAACGCGCAAACGAGCGGCCGGATCAAGCGAAGCTTGGTATGGAGGTGGGGCCATGACGTGTAACGTTGGTGGAATCGAGCGACCGATTCGGATCGTGCTGGGCATCGTGTTGTTGGGGGTTGGCGCATTTGCGGGGCTTCCCCCTTGGGGCGCCGGGATCGCTTTCGTGGTCGGCGCGGTGGCGCTGGTGACGGGGGCAATCGGCTTCTGTCCGGCCTGGAAGCTCTTCGGAATCAACACCTGCCCCCCGACTTCCATGGGAAAGTCATGAAGGCGCGCAGACGACCGAGCCAGGCGCACCTGCCTGTGGCAGGCGCCTGGCCGGCTCGTCACGACATGTTGGCGGAACGGCATCCTCCAAGGCTGGCTCCGGTCTTCACGGCCTGGAGCCTCCTTGCCGTCGGAGGATGCGCTACCCTCGAGACGGATCAACCTTTTCCGGCGAGGGCGGCTCTGATCGGGAAGACCGAGCAGGAGGTTGTCGCCTGCGCTGGTCAGCCGCTCGCCAAAGCCGCCGGTCAGGAAGAAGACGTCCTGATCTATTACCGGGAAGCTCCGCCGTTGGAGCGGTCGTTCGTCGGCTCGAAGGCCAGCGTGCCCGTCGTGCCGAAGGGGTGCCGCGCGCGCCTGAAACTGAACGATCAGCGGGTGACGGGCGTGGAGTACGTGCCTGTGCCGGCGTCGATCGGCGGGATGGAGTACTGCGAACAAATGTTCGAGCCCTGTCTGCCGCGCTGATTCGCCCCTGTTCCCCCTCCCCTTCGAAGGGGGAGGGTTTCGGGGAAGGGGTCTCGACTGGGGTATTTTCCTGTTGCCGGGGTACCCGTGACGACAGTGTGGACAGGAGCGAGCGGCAAGCAGCAAACAGCTCTGATCTCTTGGCTGTCGGCTCTTCGCAGTTGGCGGTCATCATCCCTGTGAGGAATCGCGCATGAATCCACCGGATGAGCCCAAAGATAAGCGGACTCCAGGCTTCTTCACGCCGGTCGGATCGCGGCGCACGTTCTTCGGTTGGGTCACCGCCGCGGCGGCGGCCGTGATCGGGCTGAGCCTGGCGGTGCCGCTGGTCGGCTACTTCGTTTCGCCAGCGTTGAAGCGTCGTGAGTCGTCATGGGTCGACGTGGGAGCACTCGACGAGTTGCCTGTCGGCGAACCGAAGCCGCTCGACTACGTGGCGACCGTCAAAGACGGCTGGATGGAGACGAAATCCCACAAAGCCGTCTGGGCGGTCAAAGAAGGCGACGGGCAGGTGACGGTCTTCTCGCCGATGTGCACCCATCTTGGGTGCGGCTATCGCTGGGACGGAGGCGACCGGCAGTTCAAGTGCCCGTGTCACGGGAGCGTATTCGATATCACGGGCCGGGTCGTGGGCGGACCTGCGCCCAGGCCGCTCGATCGGTTGCCAGTGAAAATCGAGCACGGCCGGCTGCTGGTCCAGTACAAGGAATTCAAAGCAGGACTCCGCGAGGCCGTGGAAATCTGATCGCAGCGAGACGAGCGGGACACGCGCGAAGGGCGCGAAATGTGTCCGGCGCCCGGTCTTGCGAGT
>JBBIOW010000113.1:5059-9476 GCA_037443165.1 Nitrospiraceae bacterium
GTCTTGCGAGTGAACTCGCATTGTCAAGGGTATGGCTTCCCGATTGTACGAGTGGCTCGATAGCCGGCTGAAGCTCAAGCCGATCGAACGAACACTGCTGGATGAGCCCATTCCGGGCGGCGCCAGTTGGGTCTATGTGTTCGGTTCGGTGACCCTGTTCCTCTTCGTCCTGCAAGCCGTCACCGGCATGTTTCTCGCCGTCTATTACGCGCCGACCCCGGACCATGCCTACGACAGCGTTCGATTCATCGAAACCCAGGTGGCCTTCGGTGCCTTCGTCAGGGGCCTGCACCACTGGGGCGCGTCCGGGATGGTCGTCGCGATCGGCCTGCATATGCTGCAGGTCTTTCTCTACGGCGCCTACAAGCCGCCGCGGGAACTGATGTGGATGGTCGGCGTCGTGCTGTTCCTGCTCGTCATGGCTTTCGCATTCACGGGTTACCTGCTGCCGTGGGACCAGACGGCCTACTGGGCGACGCAGGTCGGCATCAACATGGTCGGGACCGTCCCGCTGGTCGGCGAGTTTTTGGTGCGGGTCCTGCGCGGCGGAGAAACGCTGGGGGCGCTCACGCTGTCCCGATTCTTCGCGATACATGTGCTCTTCCTGCCCGTGCTGGTCGTGGCGGGTATCGCGCTGCATCTCTTCATCCTGCGGCGGGTCGGACCGGCCGGTCCGTGGAGCGAAGATCGCGTGGCGCTGGGGAGCGAGACCTTCTATCCCCGGCAGGTGTACATGGATGCGGTGGCGATGCTGGGGGTCTTCTTGATCATCGCGACGCTCGCTCTCACCGTTCCCTTTCCGCTCACCGACAAGGCCAATCCCTCCGACACCAGTTTTGTGCCCGTGCCGGAGTGGTACTTCCTCTTCTATTATGAGCTGCTGAAATACGTGCACGGGCCGCTCGAACCGGTGGTCACATGGATCCTGCCGGCTCTGTTCGTGCTGGTGCTGCTCTGTTGGCCGTTCATCGACCGCAATCCGGCCCGCCATCCTTCCTCGCGCCCAGTGGCGATCGGCGCCGGAGCGGTGTTTCTGGTTGTGGTGTTTTCCTTGCTGGGGATCTCCCTGAAGAATCTGTACGCCGTGCCGCGTGTGGACCCGGCCGTCGCGCACGGCAAAGAGATCTATGCGAAATACGGCTGTTCGGGCTGCCATCGGATTCACGGAGAAGGCGGGGCGGTGGGCCCAGATCTCTCGTACGTGGGCGAGGTCAGGCCCGATCGGGAATGGCACGTGCGGCATTTCCGCGATCCGCAATCGGTCTCGCCGGGATCGATCATGCCGAAGTTCCCGCTGACCGAGCAGGAACTCAACGACCTGACGAGTTATATGCTGAGTCTGAAACGCCAGACGTAACGGAGAGTCAGCTCTTCCGGCTGGTTTTCGCCATCACGCTCGTAAACAGTTGCTCCATCCGTTTGCTCTTGCAGGATGGGCACACGACCTCCCCGCTTTCCCGCTCCCTGAGGCTGAGGGACAGGACGGCTTCTTTGCCGCAGTCCAGACATTTGTATTCATACATGGGCATCTTCCTCACCTCCCTCCGGTTCTCACCACGGCCTTCGACAGGACCGCTTCGGCGGCGTGGTCCGCGCGGGAAACTGTTTACCTGGCTGGTCCGGCCTCGCCCGGCTGCCGGGCCTCAAGGGGCTTCAGGCGCCGCTTCATCTCATCCAGTATCTTCAAGCGGTCCTTGAGCGCGGCTTCTTCCAGCGTGTATGTCCCCAACATCGTGTCGGTCAGGGCGCGCAGATCGCCGCTCAGCGCGCTGACCTGCGCGGGCAACTGTTCCATCCTGGAGCTGACGGTGGAGACCATCTGTTGCAACGCCTGAAGCTGCCTGGACGCGTCGCCGGTCACCGCTTCGAGTTTCTTCAACTCCTCTTGGGCGGCGGCCTGAGAGCCTTCGACCGCCTTCTTCGTGGCGGTGGTGGCGAGCGTCAGATCCTTGAGGATTTGATCCCGCACGGCGTCCGTCTTTTTCTCGTCCTCCAACGCCGCCCGCATGTCCATTTGGAACGTGCCGACTTGGGCGCGCAAGCCTTCCACTTCCGCTTTGATCCCTTTGACCTGGTCGCGAATCGTGGCGATCTCCGACCGGACGGCTCTCGTCTGAGCATCGACCTTTTGCGCCAGATTATGCTCCAGCTTGTCCAGATCAGAGGTGGTCGCGCAGCCGGTCGCGGTGAGCAAGACGGCAAGACCGATGAGAGACCCGAGGGCCTCCCGCTGTGTGTGGTGTGTCATAACTCACCTCCCGGTAATAGGGTGGCAGATTATTCTACTCGCCGTTCAATTATGGGAGCCAGTAGAGGAATTCTACTGAGGGATGTGGCCGGCCACTGGGCCGCAAGACAAGAGGAGGGAAGAGACCTCGGCTACGCGGGCTTTTCCTGAGTTCTTCCGTCGAAGTAGCCGAAGGCATACGTGAGGACGATGATGCCGAAGATGCCGACGAACCGGGCTTGATCGTCCTGGTCGAATTGAACAAGCAGGCCTTGGTCTGGATAGTCCGTCCCGAACATGGCGAGGCAGACGACAAATCCCAACAACAACAAAATGCTCCGCCAGGAGTTCCATTTCAGACCCTGCTCAATCGCGCTGTTCAGGCCGAACCGATACACGAGATAGAGGATGCCTCCGCTGAACATCCAACTGATCGCCGTCCAGAGCGCCAGGTGCCAATCCATCGTCTCACCTCACTGGATTGTGACCAAGTATAGCCCGCGCGCGGGCGGCGTCAACTCAGGTGAAAACAAAGAGAAATTCTCACTGCTCCGTAGATGAGGAAGGGATGATCGCCGGCTAGACAAAGGAGGATTCGGCCGGACATCGAGCCTTGGCTGTGCGGATTTTCCTACACGAACTGGTACTTTTTCGTCGTTGACAATCTTTAGGTGGCAGTCTAGATGAGCAAGGACCCCTGCAGCCCCAAAAGAGGGTTTGGGGATCGAGGAATCTCGGAGGAAGCGATGGCCGAACGAAACGAGAACGTGGTCGCGTTGCCTGTGAAGCTGACGGCCGTCGAGAATTCGGATCAGCCGGTCTCCGCCAATGACACGGCGGTCGGTGTGGCGCAAGGCATCGCCTATCTGGACTTCGGCTTCATCGCGCCGGCGCTGCTGGCCGCCGTGGTGCGGGAGGCGCGGCAGGGGAAGGAGATGCCGAAGCGTCTGGAGGGCAAACTCGTGACACGGGTCGCGCTGCCGTTGGAGGCCCTGCAGCGCCTGCACCAGCAACTGCCGCACGTGCTGGTGGGGCTGCGCGGGAAAAGAGACGCGACGCCTTAGAGGATTGTCACCGGCCATGTAGAGATCCGAGGATGGCCCCCGCCACAGAGAGCACCACAGAACGAGACTCCGCCTCGCCTGTCTCCCCCGACCAGGACACTGGCCTCCTCTGCCTGCTGCTCATTGCGCGTGTCTATGATCTGCCGGCCGAGGGGGCACACCTCCGCCACCAGTTCGGCGAGGCCGGCTCGCCCCTTTCTGACCGGGACCTCCTCCGCGCCGCGAAACATCTCGGCTTAAAGGCCGGACTCGTCCGCACAACATGGGCCAAGCTCGCCGGCATGCCGCTGCCCGCTCTCGCTAAGCGCAGAGATGGCCGGTACCTCGTGCTCGCCAAAGTCGAGGGCGACAAGGTCTTGGTGCAGGACCCGCGTGTCGGGCGCCCGCACATTCTGGGGCGGGCGGACTTCGAACGCGACTGGTCAGGGGAGGTGCTCTTGTTCACCAAGCGGGCCCAGCTCCGGCCGCAGGACCTGCCGTTCGATTTCACCTGGTTCCTCCCGGCGATCGTCAAGTATCGGCGGCTACTGGGGGAAGTCCTGCTCGCGTCGTGCTTCTTGCAACTCTTCGGGCTCCTCACGCCGCTGTTTACCCAAGTGGTCATCGACAAGGTGCTCGTGCACAAGGGCTTCACGACCTTGCATGTGCTCGCCATCGGCATGGTGGCCGTGGCGCTGTTCGATGCCACGCTGGGTGGCCTCCGCACGTATCTGTTTGCGCATACGACCAATCGGATCGACGTGGCATTAGGCGCACAACTCTTTCGGCATATACTGGCGCTGCCGCTGGCCTATTTTGAGGCCCGCCGCGTGGGCGACACGGTCGCGCGGGTCCGGGAGCTGGAGCACATCCGCCAATTCCTCACCAGCAACGCGGTCACCGTGGTGCTCGACCTGCTCTTCACCGTCGTGTTCCTGGTGGTCATGGGGGTCTACAGCTCTCGGCTCACGCTGGTGGTGCTGGGGTCGATGCCGCTCTACGCCGTGTTGTCGATGGTGATCACCCCGATGATCCGGGCACGGCTGAACGAGAAGTTCAATCGTGGGGCGGAGAATCAGGCCTTCCTGGTCGAAGCCATCAGCGGGATGCAGACCGTGAAGGCGCTCGCCGTGGAGCCGCCGCTCCA
>JBBIOW010000114.1:0-9436 GCA_037443165.1 Nitrospiraceae bacterium
GTCCGGCGTGTCGTCGGGCGCGACGTCGGTGCGGCGCACCATGCGGTACGGGATGCGCGCGCCGAAATCCGGACTCGCCGGATCGACGTCCACGAGCTGCACCGCGGCGTTCGGCTGCGCCGACGCGAACTCGACGACGGTGGTGCCGTCGCGGTCAATCACTGCCCAACCAGGATCCACCTGGCCGGCAGGTGTCGTGTACCAGGCGTTCTCGACGATAAGCGATGCCTGACCAGGCGCCATCACTTCAAGAACGAACTCGCGTCGTTCGTCCGTGGCCTGTTCGTCTCCTGTGTCCGTTGAGATTGGCGCGTCCAACGCCGATCCCGCACCGGCGGCCGACAGGGGCGAGGAGCCCTCGCCGCGCGAGTCATTCCCGGCCAGAAACCCAATGGCCAGCGCCGCCCCCGGTCGAGCCGGGACATCCCCGGGGCCGACCCGACCACCGACGGCGACTGCGAGCGCGCCATCCAAGATCGCGGCTGTGGCAGCTCCTTCGAAGCCTTCGGCCGTTGGCTCCGCTTCACCTGCCGCAAGCGCCACGCTGCCCCCGACATCCTGGCTGAGACCCCGTACCAATTTTTGAAACACGTCGGACTCAGGCATCATCCCGTATCGGGTGCCGTTGGGCACCATCCGCCCCGATCCGTTCGAGGACGCCGCGCCCTCAGCCGGCAGTTCGACGAGGAAAGGATCCATCCGTCCTCTCTCTTTCTCTCCGGATCACCGAGCCGTCTCGCTCAGGGATCGGCGATCGGAGATACAAGCGTTGTGCCACCGAATCAGCGCGATCACGCATTGGACAATACGGCGAGTTTTGGAGAACTTCCGTTCGGCAGGCATCAGCGGGTCGGCAAAGAGCAACCAGGCAGCCGGCAAGAATGACCTAGTGCGAACCGAACACCGGATCAGGGTGTGGCGAGGAGTTGTTCCGTCAGCTTGGCGGCGCGGGCGGGTTTGACCTGGGCGAGGATGGCTCCGGCGGCCTTGCCCCTGAGCAAGCGCAGAACCGCAACGGCGACGGGATCCGGCAGTTTCTCGAGGCGCGCGGCCGCCTCTTCGGGTTCCATCGCCTCGTACATCTTGGCGAGCGCCCGCTGATGCGCCTCCCGTCTCTCGGCCGCCCGCTGGTCTTCCTGCGCTTTTCGTTCTTGGGTGGCCTTGGCGCGCTGTTCCTGTTCCTGCACCCGGCGCTTCTCGGCAGCCTCCACCGCCTGCTCGTGCTTCGTCACGATCTGCTCGATTTCCGCTTTCAACACCATCAACCGTTCCTCTTCGGCGCGCAGCAGTTCCTCACGTCGATCCAATTCCTTCTTGCGCAAATCAAGCATTTCCAGGATTTCGCGCGGCACATCCACGGCTGGTCCCTGGACCGGCCCGTTTCCCGCCGAACTCGTCGGCCTTATCTGAACAGCCTCGGAGACCTGTGGCTCGACCGTGTCGGTCGCCGCTCCGAGGGCTTCGGCAGACGCGCGAGGCGACCCGGTCGCCTGGACCGCCTCGGAGGATGCCTGGACCCATTTGGACAGCCCCCAGAAGAGCGGCAGCGTACCGGCCACGACCAAGATTGCCATCATCGATCGGAGGCGACCTCGGGTAGGCAGCTGACCGGCCTTGGCTCGTGCCGCCGGGCTGATATGGACCCGATCGCTTCGCCTGTAGTTCCTTCTCGGCTGCATAAACTGCCCCTCCTCACTTGGGGAGCCGGCGCGCGGCGACTTCATCCGTCAACCGCTGTTCCTGTTGCGCCGCGGCGCGTCGCCGGCGTCGCTGATCGCGCTGATCCAGCAACTCCACTTTCCGCCGCTCCCGCGCGGCGTCCACGAGTTCCTGCCGCTTCCGCTCCCATTCCTCGCGCAACGCGGCCGCCGCGCGCTTGGCGTGTCGGATCGCTCGCGCCACCCCCTCCAGCATGTCGTAGTGATCCAACGCTTCGCGAGCGGTGATACCGGATCGCGTCCCCTGCGCATAGGCGCGAGCCTTCTCTTCGGCTTCGGCCTCCAAACGGGCACATCGCGTTTCCGCCTCCCGGAGTCGCTGAGCCAGCCTCTCCACCTCGATCCGCAGGACCTCCTCAAGCTGTGTCCGGTAGGTTTTCAGGGCCGCGAAGTTCATGACGCCGCCTCAGCCAGGCGACGGAGCGCCTCGACCGAACTGGCCAAGTCCGCCGGCTTGTCGATCTCCTGCCGCAGGAACGCCGTGATCGCCTCGTGGACCGCAACCGCCCGATCCAGCGCCTGGTTGGCCCCCGGCTTGTAAGCGCCCAGCGTGATCAGGTCTTCCGATCGCCGATACGTCGCGATCGACTCGACGACCGTCCGGGCTGCGGCGAAATGCTCCGGCGGCACGATGTCCCGCATGACGCGGCTCGTGCTCTGCAACGGATCGATCGCGGGGAAATGGTTCCGGGCGGCCAACTCGCGCGAGAGCACAATGTGGCCGTCGAGGATCGATCGAACCGTGTCCGCAATGGGGTCGGAGAGGTCGTCCCCGTCCACGAGGACGGTATAGAGGCCCGTGATCGTGCCCGGTCCTGCGCCGGTGCCGACCCGTTCCAACAGCTTCGGCAGCAAGGCAAAGACCGACGGGGTGTATCCCTTGGTCGTCGGCGGTTCCCCGATGGCCAAGCCCACTTCACGTTGTCCGTACGCCAACCGCGTGAGCGAATCCATCACCAAGAGCACCTGTTTGCCGCAATCTCGGAAATACTCGGCGATCGCGGTCGCCATCAGAGCGCCTCGGATCCGCACGAGCGGCGGCTGATCGGAGGTCGCCACGATCACGACCGATCGTGCCATCGCGGACGGCGTGAGATCGCGCTCGAGAAACTCCTTCACTTCACGGCCCCGCTCCCCGATCAGCGCGATGACGTTGACCTCCGCGACCGTGTAGCGGCTGATCATCCCCAGCAAGACGCTCTTCCCCACTCCCGATCCCGCGAAAATGCCGAGTTTCTGGCCAACCCCACACGTCAACAGGGCATTGATCGCCCGGATGCCGAGGTCGAGCGGCTTCGCGATGCGGGTCCGGGTCAGGGGATTCGGCGGAGCCGCGTGCAAGGGATACCGTTCCGGTCCGACGATGGGCGGACCTCCGTCCAGCGGCTCCCCGAGCCCATCGAGAATCCGACCTAACAACTGGGGACCGACGCACACCGAGGCGGATCGGCCTTTCATGATCAGCCGGCTGTCCGGACCGATCCCGCGCATGTCTCCCAGAGGCATCACCAACACGCGGTCGCCGCGGAACCCCACGACTTCGGCCGGGACCGTGCCCTGGCCGTCTTCGAGGGTCACCTCGCAGATCTCGCCGACCGAGGTCACCGGGCCGTAGCCTTCGATGACGATGCCCACCGCCTGGGCAACCCGCCCATGCACGGCGACAGGATCGACGTTCGCCAGCAGTTCGGTTGCTTTCACGCGCCCCATCCCGCTCGCGCTATCGTCTCAGTGACTCGCCTAAGCGAATCAATTGCGATTCCAGCGTCGCATCCACCAGCCTGGTCGGCGTCTGCACCACACATCCGCCGATCGAGACGGAGGGATCGCCCTCCACGACCAGCTTCACCGCCCCTTCGTCCGTGCTGGCCAGGGCTTCCCGCGCCCCTTCGAGAATGGGCACATCGTCCGGGTGAACGCGGACCCGCACGGACGGCGCGTCCTTGACATGAGCCAGCGCGGCACGGACCTGCTCCAAGACCAGATCGCGATTCGTCTCCGCCGCCTGCCGGACGATCTTGGTCGCAATCGCGAACGCCAGCGCGCGCACGTCCTCTTCCATCGTCGCCTGAAGGTCGGCCAGCGCCTGCTCCACGCGACGGATGACGTCGGCCAGCAACCGGCGTTCGCGCTCGCGAGCCGCTGCTTCCCGTTCTCTTGCCCTCCGTTCGCCCTCCGCCATCCCCCGCTCAAATTCCGTCAGACCGTCGGGGTCCGCCACCCGCTCTCCCAGACCGAAGTCCGCGAGCTGCACGCTTCGCAGCCGAACGGTGCTGGACCTGATCACCGTGCCTTTCAGGACACCGTTCTCGTGCCGGAGTCGATACAGCTCCAGTAAACGCCGGACGGACGACACGACCTGTTCGGGTTGAACCGGTTTGGCGAGAAAATCAGCCGCCCCTGCTTTCATGACTTCAACCGCCGTTTCGATGCTGCCGTACCCGGTCACCGCAATCCCGAAGAGGCGAGGATCGATCTCCAGCGCTTGCCGGATGAGCGAAATGCCATCCCCGTCAGGCAAACGGAGATCGAACATCAGAACCGGAACGGACTGCTCCCGCAGACGGGCTATCGCGGCGGCTCCCGTCGCGGCGGTGACCGCGTGCAGCCCGTTCCGGCTCAGCACCTCCGCCAGAAACCGGCAGACGCCAGGGTCGTCGTCCACCACCAGAATGGATTCCGATCCGACCCGTCGTGCGCCGGCAGCGGGTGCGCCGGCCGGCGTATGTTGGACTGCCGGGGGGGCGCCCACTTAGACCACTTCCTCTCCCTGACCGGCGATGACGATTCGCCCTTCTTCCTCGAGCTTGCGACACACCTTGAGGATATTCTGCTGGGCCTTTTCCACGTCGCGCACCTTCACGGGACCGCGGGCTTCCATGTCCTCTTTGAGCATCTGAGCCGCGCGCGCGGACATGTTGCGGAAGAACTTCTCCTTCACCTCGGGGCTGGCTCCCCGCAGCGCAAGCGGGAGGTCTTCCTTACTCACCTCTTTCAGCAGCTCCTGGACACCGCGGTCATCCAGTTTGATGAGGTCGTCGAAGACGAACATGAGTGCCCGGATGCTGTCGGCCAGCACCTGGTCCCGTTCAGCGATCTTGGTCATGATGGCGCTTTCCGTCCCCTTGTCGAGCCGCGTCAGGATATCCGCGATGACCTCGGCCCCGCCGATGCTCATGGCCCGCGTTCCCGTCCCGGCCAACAAAGATTCCTGCATGGCCTCGCTCAGTTCCTCGAGGACTTCCGGACGCACATCCTCCATCGTCGCCAACCGCAACGCCACGTCCGCGCGCAGCGCTTCCGGCAATCCGGCCATCACCTGACTCGCCTGCTCCGGGTCCATGTGCGCCAAGATGACCGCGATCGTCTGGGGATGCTCGACCTTGATCAATTGGGCCACCGTCTTGGAATCGACCCATTTCAGCGCCTCCAGGCCCGGGTAGCTGGCCGAGGTCAACGATTCCAGAATGCGGGCCGCCTTGTCAGGTCCAAGCGCTTTCGTCAGCACCGACTTGATGTATTCCTTGCCTTCGAATCCGATCCCACCGCTGGCGCTGGCCTGCTCGAATTCGGCGATGACGGCTTCTTCCTCCTCCCGGGTAATGTTGGCCGTATCCTTCATGACCGCGCCGATTTTTCGGATTTCCTTTGGCTCCAGGCATTTCAGCACCTGCGCCGCCGCATCCTCGCCGAGGGCACGCAACAGAATGACGGCTTTCTCTTCTCCGCTCAGCTTCCTGGTCATGAGCGCGTCAGGCGTTGCTCTTCAGCCACTGCCGCACGACGACCGCCGCGGACTCGGGATCGCTTTTCGCCAGCTCCACGACCGTCGTTCGCGGTCTGGGCCCCGCCCCGAGCGCCGCCTCGACGTCCCGCACGGCCGCCGGCAAGGGCGGCGTCTCTCCCGTGTCCTTCGCGCGGACGGTGGCCGCCAGCATGCCCAACAGCGGCCGCACGACGAAGACGAGAATCAGCAGAAACAACACGGCGCCCACCGCGTAGCGCACGTAGGGCGCCCATGCGGGCGTCGGGGAGGCCGCCGCTTCCGCACCGGCTGGTCCGCTCGCCTCGGCCTCGAACCCGAATTGCACGTTCACCACTTGAACCTGGTCCTGCCGCTCCGCCGAATACCCCATCGCTTTTTTGACGATCTCTTCGATCTGCTTCATCTCCGCTTCCGAGCGCGCAACGTACTTGCGCACCGGCTCGGCGGATGAGGGCTCCCCGGCCGCGGGCTTCACGACTTCGTAGGTTCCGTCCACCAGAACGGCCACCGAGAGTTTCTTGATCGTGCCGATGGGCTCTACGATGCGGGAGACCGTGCGGCTGATTTCGTAATTGATCGTTTCGTTCTTGGTTTGGCTGCTGGCCGAACTCGTCTGGGGAGGCTCGGCCCCGGTGCCGGGCGGCACATTCGATTCAACCCCCGGCACGCCGCCGGGGACGCCGTTGATCCCGCTCGTCCGCTCCTGCCCGCGTTGTTCGCTCCGCACGACCTGGCCGTTCGGATCGTACCGTTCCTCGGTCGTCTCGACCTTGCGGAAGTCCAGGACACTGGACACCCGGACGACAGCCTTGTTCGCACCGACGATCCGCTCCAGCATCGTCTGAATGCGAGTTTCGATCTCTTTTTCCAGGGTCCGTTGGTAGTCCAACTGCGAACCGGTCAACGGCATGGACTCGTCCGCCGCCGCTAGAGTCGACAGCAGATTGCCATGTCCGTCCACAACGGTCACATCTTTCGCCGCCAGGCCTTCCACGCTGCTCGCGACCAGATGGACGATGCCTTGGACTTGCGCCTTCCCCAGGACATGCCCGTGCCGCAACGAAACGACGACCGAGGCGCGTGGCCGATCCTGTTCGGTCGCGAACAGCCGCCGTTCGGGCAGCGCCAGGTGCACTCTGGCCCGTTCGACCTCGGGCATCTGGGCGATGGTTCTGGCCAGTTCGCCTTGCAGCGCGCGCCGATAGTTGAGCTTCTGGACGAATTCCGACATGCCGAGCGCGGAGCGATCGAAGAGCTCGAACCCGACGCCGCCTCCGTGCGGCAGGCCCTGACCCGCCAACTGGAGCCGCAAATCATGCACCTGGGCAGCGGGAACCAGAATGGTCGTGCCGCCAGCCGCCGTTTCGTACGGGACCTTCGCTTCCTTGAGTTTTTCGACGATCGCCGCGGCGTCGTCCGTCGCGAGATTGGAAAACAGCACCTGCATATCAGGTTGCTGCGTCCACAGCGCGACCGCGACCAGACCGGCCACCGACCCGGCCAGGGCCACGAGGATTATCAGTCGCTGACTGATGGACAACTCCCTCAGTTTCTGAAGCATACGACCTCGGCTAAACGCCCCCGGAGCGCGCGGCTCGTCGTCGGCCGGTGGGTTACATCCTCAGGCTCCGCCACGCGACGATCGTCCCTCTCCCCGGCCCCGACCATCGGCGTGGGTTCCATCGGTCAGATCTGCATCCGTTGGATTTCCTCGTAGGCGGAGACCAATTTGTTGCGGATCTGCATCATCAACTGGAACGACAGATCAGCCTGTTGCAGCGCGACCATCGTCCCATGGACGTTGTCCGACCGGCCTGTCATGAGCGCCTCGACCTGGCGGTTCGCCTCGAGCTGAACGTCGTTGACTTTCGCAATCGCCTCATGGAGCGAGGCGAGGAACCCGCCACTTCCTGGCGCGCGGGCGGACTCGTCCGCCCACCCCGGTTCACCGATCGGCTGATGTGCGGCTGGTCCAATCCGGATGTGATCCATGATTCGTTATCTCCCGATTTCAAGCGCCCGACTCCACATGGAGCGGGTCGCGTTGATCGCCTGCACGTTGGCTTCATACGCCCGAGACGCCCCGATCATGTTCACCATTTCCTCCAGCACGTTGACATTCGGCAGCCTGACGAACCCTTTGGCATCCGCGTCCGGGTGCCGAGGATCGTAAATGGTTTGGCCCGGTTTCGGGTCCTCGATGATTCTCGTCACTTTGACCCCGGCGAGCGCACGGACCTCCGGCCCCACCGCCGCCCGGCGCATAACGCGGTGAAAGGGCCCGCTGAGGGGCACCGCCTGAAACACCACATCTCGACGCCGATACGGACCGCCCTGCTCCGTGCGCGTCGACTGCGCGTTCGCCAAATTGCTCGCGATCACATTGAGCCTCCGTCGCTGGGCATCCAGCGCGGAGACCGACACCGCAATGCTGTCGGTCAGTTCCATCGCCACCTCCCTGCTTGTCGGTTCAATCCGGACTGTCCCCTCCACTCGCGCCGATGCCGGACGGCCCCTCGACGCGTTACCGCGCCTCTCGGATCGCGCTCATCAGTTGGCGAAACCGTTGCGCCATGATGGTCGCCGCCGTGTTGTAGCGCATGGCGTTGTCAGAGAGCTTCGCCATCTCCACATCGAGGTTGACCGAGTTGGCGTCCAGGGGAAGATCCCCCGCCGGCATCTCAGCCACCCTGCCGGTTACTATCGAGACTCCATCACCGCGCGGGCCGAGATGGCGAGCATGGGTCACCACCGGCACGATCGGCGGTCGCCCCCCTGCCGCAGCCGCCAGGGCATCCCGAAAATAGAGCTCCTTGGCCCGGTAGCCCGGAGTTTCTTCGTTCGCAAGATTGGACGCGATCACCCGCTGGCGCGCTGCTCCCAGATCCAGCGTTCGTTCGAGCAGTCTCATGGTTCGGTCGAAGATGGTCATCTGCGCCCTCCTTTCACCCGCGCCGAACCGTGCAAGCCTGATACCGGCGCACGGTTTCGCCCGCCTTCCTCATCTTCTCTCTGGCCGCCAGCTCCGTTGCTTCGACGGGGGACCGGCATATTTTTCCCGGCACCGGTGAAACATCTTCCGCACGAGGTGGGACAAGCATGCCCTTCCGGGACCCCTCACCGCGTCGCATCGGCGGACCGTCCCTCACACTCGCGATATTCGCGCAGCTTGTTCCTCAGGGTCCTGATACTGATCCCCAGCTCTTTCGCAGCATGGGTCCGGTTGCCCTTCACGCGAGCCAGCGTTTTGAAAATCAACTCTCGTTCGATTTCCCACAGGCTGCCCCGCCACTCCGGCGAACCGGGGGCGAAAGGAGGCGTTCCGGCGTCTTCTGGCCCGCACATCCCGTTTCGGGACACATGCTCGGGGCCAATGATGCCGCCCGCCGCCAGCAGGACGGCCCGTTCCATGACGTTTTCCAGTTCCCGGACGTTGCCTTTCCACGGCAGTCGCCCGAGCACCTCCAGGGCGGATTGAGAGAGGATGGGCGGCTCCACGCCGTTCCGTTTCGCCGCCGCCTTGACGAAATGGTGCGCCAGCAAGGGGATATCCCCTGGCCGCTCCCGCAGCGGCGGAATGGTGATCGGAAACACGTTAAGCCGATAAAACAGATCCTCGCGGAATCGCCCCTGCTCGACTTCCCGATACAGCGAGCGGTTGGTCGTCGCGATGACACGGATGTTGATCGGGACGGGATCCCGCCCGCCGACTCGATCGACTTCGCGCTCTTGCAGCACACGGAGCAGTTTGGCCTGCAGACCGAGGTGCATCTCGCTGATTTCGTCCAGCAACAGCGTGCCCGTATGGGCCATCTCGAATTTGCCCGTTTTGCGGACCAGCGCACCGGTGAACGCACCCCGCTCGTGCCCGAACAGCTCGCTTTCCAACAAGCCGTCCGGCAAGGCCGCACAATTGACGGCGACGAACGGCCGGTGGGCACGCGGACTTCGG
>JBBIOW010000115.1:0-2422 GCA_037443165.1 Nitrospiraceae bacterium
ATCTACACGGGCATCACCCTGGCCGAATACTACCGGGACATGGGCTATGCCGTGGCGGTGATGGCCGACAGCACTTCGCGCTGGGCCGAGGCCACGCGCGAAATCTCGGCGCGACTCGAAGAGATGCCGGGAGAAGAAGGCTACCCCACCTACCTTTCGACCAAGCTGGCCGGCTTCTATGAACGCGGCGGCCGGGTCCGCTGTCTCGGTGACCCGTACCGCCAGGGATCGATCACCCTCGTGTCGGCCATTTCCCCTCCCGGCGGCGATTTTTCAGAGCCCGTGACGCAAAGCTCGATGCAGGTGGCGGGAGCCCTGTGGGCACTGGATTCCGATCTGGCACACCGCCGTCACTTTCCCGCCATCAATTGGAAGCGCAGTTTCTCGCTCTACACCGCCCCGCTCGATCCCTGGTTCCGAACACAGGTGGCGACCGACTGGCCTCAGCTCAGGGCCGACCTCGCCGCTCTGCTCCAGAAGGAAGAAGAGCTCGAGGAGATTGTTCAGCTCGTCGGGATCGACGCGCTCCAAGATCACGAGCGGTTGGTCATCGAGACAAGCCGCCTCATCCGCGAGGAATATCTCCGGCAGAACGCCTTTTCGGAGATCGACGCCACCTGTCCGCTGGAGAAACAGTACTGGATGCTCAAAGTGCTGCTGAAGTTTCTGTCCTATGGACGGGAGTGCCTCAAACAAGGCCGCCCGATTGAACAACTGGTGGGGTCGCCGTTCCGCGCAGAACTTGCACGGCTCAAGGAGACACCGGCCGACGCCTGCGTCCAGCAGGCTCAAGCCATGATCGAGAAAATGCAGCAGGAATTGAAATAGAGGCTCGGGGCTATTGGCACTGGGCTATCGGCAACAGGAGAGGAGGACGGCTGGACTTTTGAACTTGGGAGTCGAGAAAGGCCGTTTTCTGTCTTCCCATAGCCAATAGCCAATAGCCCATCGCCCACCGCCTCTCCCTGTGGTTGAAAGCATGGACGACCTGATTACTCGCGAGTATCAAACGATCAGCGGCATTGCCGGCCCGCTCCTGTTCCTCGACCGCGCCAAAGCGGCTTCGTTCGGCGAGTTGGTCGACATTCTCCTGCCCGACGGCGACACCCGGCGCGGGCAGGTGATCGAACTCTCGCAACGCCACGCCGGGATCCATGTGCTGGAAGAGACGACTGGCCTCGGGACGAACGGAACCAGGGTCCGGCTCACGGAATCGGCGGCGATGATGGACCTCTCCCCTGATCTGCTGGGACGGCGGTTCAACGGCGTAGGCCTTCCGATCGACGGCCTCCCGCCGGTCATCCCCGATACCCGCGCAGAGATCATCGGGCGTGCTATCAACCCGGTCGCTCGCGACAAGCCCGCGCACTTCATCCAAACCGGCATTTCGACGATCGACGGGCTCAACACGCTGGTCCGCGGCCAGAAGCTCCCGATTTTTACGGGGGCCGGCCTCCCGGCCAAGGAACTGGCCGCCCAGATCGTACGTCAAGCGAAGGTACGGGGACTAGCCCCGCCGCCCGAAGGCCAAGAGGCGCGACCGTCCCCTTCCTTTGTCATCGTCTTCGCCGCCATGGGAGTGACGTTCCGCGAAGCCTCCTTCTTCCTGCAGGAATTCGAGCGCGGAGGGGTGATGGAACACACCGTCGTGTTCGTGAACATGGCCGACGACCCGGCCATCGAACGACTGCTCACTCCCCGGTTTGCTCTGACCGCGGCCGAATATTTCGCTTTTGTGTTGGGCCGCCATGTGCTGGTCATCTTGACCGACATGGCCGCCTACTGCGAAGCGTTGCGACAGATCGCCACCGCACGGGAAGAGATTCCTGGCCGGCGCGGCTATCCCGGCTACATGTACTCCGATCTCGCCTCGATCTTCGAACGGGCCGGCCGGATCAAGGACCAGGCGGGATCGATCACCCAGTTGCCGATCGTGACCATGCCGGACGACGACATCACGCACCCGATCCCCGATCTCACCGGCTACATCACCGAAGGCCAGATCGTGTTGTCGCGGGAATTGCACCGTCGCGGGATTTATCCCCCGGTGGATGTGCTTCCCAGCCTTTCGAGGCTCATGAATCTCGGAATCGGGCCGGGGAAAACCCGCGAGGACCACCGCGCCGTGGCCGATCAACTCTACACCTTGTACGCGCAGGGACGAGACGTGCGGCGGCTGGCCGCCATCGTCGGCGAAGATGGCCTCACCGAGTCGGACCGCCGCCTCTTGAAACTCGCCCAGGATTTCGAGCAGGAGTTCGTCAACCAGGGCGACCGCGACCGCGACATCGAGGAGACGTTGGAGCTCGGCTGGAAGTTTCTCCGCTTCCTCCCTCAAGAGCGATTGACTCGGGTGAAGCCGGAGCTGATCGAACGGTATTACTGAAACCGGAAACGAGCTATGGGCGATGGACGAGAGGCT
>JBBIOW010000115.1:2448-9428 GCA_037443165.1 Nitrospiraceae bacterium
CAAGACATATAGCCTATAACCCATTACCTATAGCCTCAAGGTGATCATGGACCTCATCGGCCGTACGCGCATGAACCTGCTCCTGCTCAAGCGCCAGATCGAGGCGGCGGAGCGGGGTCTGACGTTGCTGCGGAGCAAGCGCGAGGCCCTCGTACGCGAATTTTTTACCGCAGTTGGCCGGGTAGCGGAACGCCGAGGCGAGATCGAAGCTGCGATGGCGCAGGCCCGCTCCTCGCTAGCGGTGGCGCTCGGCATGGAGGGACGCGCCCCGCTCCGGTCCGCCGGGTTTGCCGCGCAGCGCACGGTGCCGATCGAACTCACCGAGCGAAACGTCTGGGGTGTGCGATTCCTGGACCTGCGGCACGGGCCGGTGGCCCGGACGGCCGATGCCCGCGGGTATGCGATCTCGGGCGTGTCCACCTACATTGACGAGACAGCACGCCGGTTCGAAACCGTGCTCGAGCTGATCCTGCGCAGCGTGTCAGTGGAGCTCCGCCTCAAAAAACTGGGGACGGAAATCAAAAAGGTGGCGCGCCGGATCAACGCGCTGGAGGAGATCGTGATCCCGTCGCTCACACGACAGGTGCGCGAGATTCGACAGACGCTCGGTGAACGGGAACGTGAGGATCGGTTTCGGATGAAACAGTTCAAGTCCGCGGACCGTGGACCGTGATCCGTTTCCCATCAAGGGAGCATGAAAAACGGTTCACAGAGGATGGACGACGGAGGACGGACGATGGATTTCGACCTCAGCGACGAGCAGAAGCTGGTCCGGGAAATGGTGCGGCGCTTTGCGGACGAGGAGATTGCCCCCGGCGCCGCGGAGCGGGACCGAACGGGCCGATTTCCGCGGGAGTTGATCGACAAAATGGCCAAGCTGGGACTCCTCGGTGGCCCGATACCCAAGGAATACGGCGGCGCCGGCCTGGATTTTATCAGCCATGCCATCATGGCCGAGGAGATCGGACGAGCAGACTCTTCACTGCGCACTACCGTGTCGGTCCAGGTTTCGCTGGTGGCGCTGAGTCTCCTGCGCTGGGGCACGGAGGAGCAGAAACGGCGCTATGTGCCGGGTTTCTGCACCGGCCGGCTGCTTGGCTGCTTTGGGCTGACCGAGCCGAATGCCGGGAGCGATCCGGCCGGCATGGAGACTGTCGCGGTCAAACGTGGAGACGGCTGGGTGCTCAACGGCACAAAGACCTGGATCTCGAACGCCACGGTCGCCGATCTCGCATTGATCTTCGCCCAAACCGACCCGTCCAAAGGCCACGACGGCATCGCCGCCTTTCTGGTCGAACGGGGGACGCCAGGGTTCTCGACCCGGCCTATCACAGACAAGTTAGGATTGCGATCGTCGGATACCGGCGAACTGGTCTGTGAGAACTGTGCTGTCCCGGAGACCGCCGTCTTGGGCGCGGTCGGCCAAGGCTTCAAGGTTGCCATGTCCGCACTCGACCACGGTCGCTACAGCGTCGCGGCAGGCTGCGTGGGCATGATCCAGGGATGCATGGACGCTTGCACCGAGTACGCCAAGACCCGCAGGCAGTTCGGCAAGCCCATCGGCAGTTTCCAATTGGTGCAGGACATGATCGCCCGCATGAAGGTCGATCTCGATGCCGCCCGCCTCCTGGTATATCGTGCCGGCCATCTCAAGAATTGCGGGCTGCCCAGCACCGTCGAGACCTCCATCGCCAAGTATTTCGCCTCCGAGGCCGCGGTCCGCGCCGCGACCGACGCGGTGCAGATTTTCGGGGGATACGGGTATTCGGAAGAGACGCCAGTCGCCCGCTATTATCGCGACGCCAAGGTTGCCACGATCTACGAAGGCACGTCGCAGATTCAGAAACTCATCATCGGCTCGCATCTGTTGGGGGTGAGGGCGTTCGCGTGAGCTTACAAGGCCGAAAAGCACAATCGGCGTTGACATGTTCGGGAAACACGGTTACGTTCCGTAGCTCAAGTCCGGCATGGGACGCAACAAGAAGCTACGAATCCGCCTTGACAGCCTGAGACAACGGATTACCGATCATCGCATCAAAATCGCACTTGAGCATCAGCGTGCGAATCCCGATCGGAGTCTCATCCGGCATTGGGAGATCGAGATTCGGGCCTGGGAATTGACCGTGAAAAATCTGGAGCGACGGTTAAAGAAAGGAAAGCGCCATGATTAAGAAACGACGGCAGTCAATGATGCTCGAAAAGCACTCGTTCCTCATGCCATCAAGTTCTCTGTTGGATAATCACTTTGAAGAGATTCTTGAGACCATCGAGGAGATTCGGGGGCTTGTCGCGCTCTTGAAATCGCTCTTACCCGACGATGAGAAGCGAGATGAGTATGAGGGACGACTATACGCGGCCCTGACCCACCTTGAGCACCATGTCAAGCCGGCCATCAAAGAATGGGACCGCATTGTAGACCGGATGCCAGATGGCTGATAGTCGCCGCCCGGTTATTCCCGCCTTTTCCCTGGAGCATCATGACAATTCATGATGCGCACAGCATCATGATGACTTACGACCCCAATACAACTCCCGCTCCGGCTCAGTGGTTCGCGCTTGATGAGGCCCGGCGACTCGAACTTGTCTCCGCGTATCACCACCGGGCACGCGTGAAACTGCCGAATGCCCAGCTCCACGCGGCCGTGCACGTCATCGTCGAGAACCAGCTTGCCGAGGAAATCGCGCTCGTCAGGGACACGCTGAACCGGCTCATGGGCGAGGGTTTGGACAGGCATGGCGCAATCCGCGCGATCGGTTCGGTGCCGATGGGGCATCTGTGGAGACTATTGCGCGAGGGCGCCAAGGCCCCTGATCCCCATGAGCCGTATTTTCAACGTTCCTGAGACGACAGGCTGCGATCCCGATTTTGCAAGGTTCGCCGCGGTGGAGGGCTCGATGATCATGGTGGACCTGTCCTTGGACGAGATCGAAGACATTCAGGGTTACGTGGCCGCCGAGGCGAACCGCACCAAGAACTCCAAACGCTGGAAAGAATTGGATCGCCTCTTCGACAAGCTCCAGGAGTATCTGGATATCTACGATGATCAGAGCGAGTGAGGATGGCGACGATCGAGCTGAAAGGAAACCAGCCGGTGTCCTAACAAAGGGCGTTGGCAGCGCCAGCTTTTTCCCGGCTGCGAATGCGCAAGATATTCAAAATCTGACCGCGCAGGACCGGGGGCGAAAAGGACTTTCTCACCGGGACACGGAGCAGAGGAATCCCAGCGACCCGCAGGACCTCATTGAGGAAGATATTCCACTCCTGTCTTTTCGGAATTAAAAAAGACTCCCGGTACCTTTTCTTCGTTCGGTACCTTTTCTTCGTTCATGCCCCACAGGCTGCCCTCCCGACAGGCACGGGGGTCTCTCCCGGGTCGCCCTCGGCCATCCTGGCAGCGCGGCAAGGGGGCAGAAGCGGTTCGATCGTCGCCCCTGGGCCTCGGGCAACAACGGTCCTCAGGCAACGCCTACTCCCTCCTCTGGGAGTAGGCGTTGCCTCCACGGTTTCAGGAACCAGGATTAGCCTGGGCTGCTTAGAAGGCAAAGGCATTTACGGTATGGCGGTCTGCTGACGGAGGGAAAAGTCGAAGTGAGGCACGCTGTTTATGCCGCTGCTGCCAGCAGCTTGGGCAGATCGAGATGTTCCAAGAAGGTTCTGGTGGGTGCGTCAGTAGGCCCCGGTGGAGTTCAGGCAGGTGCAAAGAGGGCGACGAACATGACCGACGCCAGTTTTTCCATCGAAGCGGCTCCGCGCTCCGTATAGTGCGTGAGTTTGAAGCCAACGACCTCGCCCCAATGACGGCCCGCTCCAGCCTGCGGCACATTGATCAGCCCGACCGCCGCTCTCCTTTCTACCGCGGTAGAATCGGTTCCAAGTTGAACGCCACGCCGATGCGAGGAGCGGTCCCGCGGTAGGTGGCACAGGCATGGTAGAGCCAGCCGGGGAACATGAGGCACTGGCCGCTGGCAGGCGCGATCGAGATCGTGCGGCCGGCATCCTGCAACTCGGGCATGCTGTAGCGCAGGTACGGATGCACCATCTTCGGCACGCACCCACGCGGATCCTGTAATTGAAGCTCGCCGCCGGCATTGCTCTCCGCCGCCACTTCTCCCGCGTCGACGTAGTAGCAGCCGGACCAGAACGCGCCGGGATGCGGATGCCAGTCATTCCGACCTCCCTGGCGTTGCACATTGGCCCACATTTCGGCGACCTGCCAATCCGGGTGCTGACCCTTCAGGCGGGGATCCTGCTCGCCGAACTCGGTCAGTTGCTTGGCGACTTGGACGACCGCCGCGAAGAGCTCTTTGAGCGCCGGACCACCCCATTCCAACATGGAGAGATCGTGCGGCGACGACCAGCCGATCACTTCATGATCCATATACGGCGGCGTCGTGGCCTCGCGCTCCAGGATCGCCTGACGAAGCTGGGCGTTGATTCGCTCGTGCCCCGGCACCATGAACGCCACGAGCGGGGTACAGAAGAGAGGCCGGACGTCGATTTCCAGTTCCTGTTCCATCGGATCGCCTTTCGTGGTCTCAAGAATTCCGGCCTAAGCCGGTCGAGCAGCGACATCACCCCGTACGGCTGAGCCTTCTGCCCGTCCCACTGGGTCGTCAGAGAGAACCGCTCTTCGGGCCATGGAGTGATTCATGGTCAATGGGCGAGGCAATGACGACAGGGCGGACCAGTCCGCGCAAGCTCCTATCGAGCCGGAACACAAATGAAAGGATTCGGAAGGTAGGGGACCGGGCCAGCGGCTGCATGCCTCTTGCTCCGTACAGGACCGGCCTCGGCCGGTTTCCATATAAATGGAACCGGCACACGCTGTCAACCCGTTCCGTCGCTCGGCGCATGCCATTGACCATGATCTCTCGCGCTGGCTTAAACGCAACACGCGTCCCATGGCCCAAAGAGAGCTGTCGGCTGCTTGCTACTCGCGGTCTTCTTGCTTGAGCTTTTTCACCTCTTCCGTCAGTAGGGGAACGACCTCGAATAGGTCGCCGACGATGCCATAGGTGGCCAGTTTGAAGATCGGCGCATGAGGGTTGTTGTTGATCGCCACGATCACACGGGCCGAAGAGATACCGGCCTGGTGTTGAATCGCCCCGGAAATGCCGCAGGCGATATAGAGTTGAGGGGAAACCGTCTTGCCCGTGAGGCCGACTTGAGAGGCATGCGGCTTCCAGCCCGCATCGACGGCGGCGCGGGACGCCCCGACCGCCGCGCCCAGCGCCTCCGCCAGTTCCTCGATCAGCTTGAAGCTCTCCGGTTCTCTGAGCCCGCGTCCACCTGCGACAATGACCGGTGCCTCGGTCAAGTCCAGCTTGCTCTCCGCCGTCCGGCGCACCTCGCGGACCCTGGCCATCGGTCGAGCGCTTTGGAGAGCCAGAGAGAGTCGTTCGATGGGAACGTCGGATACCGCCCGCGGTTCCAACGGTGAGAACACATTCGGGCGGAGCGTCGCCACCTGAACGGTCAGGCGCGCCGCCTTCACGATCGCTCTCAGCTTCCCACCGTAGATTGGTCTGGTGGCAAGCAACGCGCCATCGTGTTCGAGCTCCAGCGCCACGCAGTCCTGAAGGAGGGCGGCCTGAAGCCTGGCCGCCAGCTTGGGGGCCAAGTCCTTTCCCATCGCGGTCGCGCCCATGAAGATCGCGACGGGCTGAAATCGTCTGGCGACGTCAGCCAGAATGGTGGTGAAGACTTCCGACGAATAGTGCGCCAAGGCAGGGTGCTCCGCGATCAAGACTCGTGAGGCGCCGTAACGGACAAGCTCCTGCGCGTGCGGGGTGGCCGACGAACCGATGACTGCGGCGATGACGGCTCTCCCTGATTGCTTGCTCAGTCTGCACGCTTCGCCTAAGGCTTCAAGCCCGACCTTTTTCAGGTTTCCGTCCCGCTGTTCGCAGAACACCAGGATGGGATTCATCTCGTTCATTTGGTTTGTTTGGTTCATTTGGTTGCTTTGGTAGGGCTGTCGCACAACACACACGAAAGACACCAAACAAACCAGTCAACGAAGGTTCTAAATGATCTTTTCTTTTTCATGGAGCAGCCGCACGAGTTCTTTGGCCGCGGTCGCCGCGTCCCCGGGGATTAACCGGCCGGCGGCCCGCGGGGGTGGAGGTTCCAAACGGACGACCTTGAGCTTGGCGCCTGTCGCGCCGAGGGTGTCGGGTGCCAACCCGAGCGTCTGGCAGGTCCAGACTTCCAACGGCTTCTGCTTCGCCTTCATGATACCGGTCAGCGAGGGATAGCGCGGCTCATTGAGTCCCTTCTGGCAGGTGATGAGCGCAGGGAGCGGTGCCTCCACCACCTCGATGCCTCCTTCGATCTGCCGATGAGCCACGAGGTTTCTGGCCTCCGCGTGCACCTCCAGCCTGTTCACCACGGCGATATGGGGAATGCCGAGGAATTCGGCCACCTGAATGCCGACCGCGCCGCCGTCATCATCCACTGCCTGCTTGCCGAACAGCAGGAGATCGAACGAAAGTCGGCGAAGCGCGGCGGCCAATGCGAGTGCGGTCGTGAAACTGTCCCCGCCTTCGAACGCCGGATCGCTCAGCAGCACGGCTTTGTCGGCACCCATCGCCAGACAGGTCCGCAGGGCTTCTTCCGGCTTCTGTGCCGCATGAGACCGAAGCGTCAGGACCGTGACCTCGCCGATTCCGATCCGTTCTTTGACCCGCAGGGCCTCCTCCACGGCGAACTCGTCGTACGGGTTCACGATGAAGGTCATCCCTGACCGCTCGATATCGCTGCCGTCCGGCTTGATGGCAAGCACGGACTCGGTAGCCGGAACCTGTTTGACACACACGACGATCTTCATATGCCTTACAGGTAGATCAGTGGCACGAGGCCAGAGGCTCGGGGCTATCGGCAAGGCAATTTTGAGCGATGAACTCCACGGCGCCATGATCCTGCAATTACACCTAATTCGATAGGACTCCACCACCCATTTTACAGCCACTGATACCGC
>JBBIOW010000116.1:0-9420 GCA_037443165.1 Nitrospiraceae bacterium
GCCTGACGAAACATCCGGACTGCTCCCGGTGAGGGGGGGCGGATGATCGCGGAGAAACCCCTTCGCTGAAGGAGGCGAGCATGAAATCTCTCGTCCTGTTGCTTTTCGCCGTCATGGGGTCCATGACGCTCGAACCGGTCTTCGAGAGTCATCGTCCGCTTGCGGCGGACGGCGATCCTGCCAAGGGCAAAGGGCTGTACGAGAAATATTGTTTGGCTTGTCATGGTCCGCAAGGCAAAGGCGACGGATACGAGCAGTTCAATCCACCGGCCGCAGATCTGACATCACCGAAGGTCCTGAGGAAGCCGAATTCTCAGCTCTTGCGGAGCATCCACGAGGGACGGGCGAACACCGCCATGGGAGCCTGGAAGTGGGTTCTGTCCGAGGAGGAGACCCGCGATGTGTTGGAGTATGTGCTGACATTCCCGCGCTGACCCCTCTCCCTACCCCTCCCCCAAGTTGGGGGAGGGAAGGGTGGGGTGAAACTGATGGCTGACAGCTATTTTCAAGGCAGTCCATGAGATCTTCATTGAGAACGGGCTTCAGCTTCGGGTTGACCTCGGGGGTCATCACCACGCTTGGCCTGATGGTCGGTCTTCATTCCGGTACGCACTCAAGGACGGTGGTCATCGGAGGCATCCTCATGATCGCCATTGCGGATGCCTTGTCCGATGCGTTGGGTATCCATATCTCCGAAGAATCGAAGAACAGCAGTCCGGTGGTCGAAGTCTGGGAATCCACGGTTGCGACGTTCGTTGCGAAGTTCGTGATCTCGATGACCTTCGCCGCCCCGGTATTCCTGCTTCCTCTCGAGACAGCGGTCGGCGTCAGCATTCTCTGGGGACTCTTTTTATTGGCTCTGCTCAGTTTTGTCCTCGCTCGCGCGCAGAACATCGCGCCTTGGAAAGTCATCGGCGAGCATCTGCTCATCGGTGTGTGCGTCGTGGCGATCACCCACTATCTGGGGGAGTGGATCCGGGAGACATTCAGTTCATGACGGCGGCACCGCTGGTCGCGTATTTCTCCATGGAGATCGGCTTGGACCCGTCGATTCCGACCTATGCGGGAGGACTCGGGGTGCTGGCGGGCGACACGATCCGTTCGGCCGCCGATCTGGAAGTGCCCATGGTCGCCGTGACCTTGCTGCACCGACACGGCTACTTCTACCAGCGGCTGGATGCCGCCGGACGGCAGACTGAGGAACCGGTCCTCTGGCCGATCGATGATTTTCTGGAGCCGCTGGATAGGCGGGTCACGGTGGACATCGAAGGCCGGACCGTGAGCGTGTGCGCTTGGCGGTATGTGGTGAAAGGCGTGACGAGCTTCACCGTCCCGGTCTACTTCTTGGATACGGACCTGGAGGAAAATCAGCCTGGAGACCGCCGATTGACGGACGTGCTGTACGGCGGAGATGCGTCCTATCGACTCTGCCAGGAAGTGGTGCTGGGGTACGGCGGGCTGAAGATGCTGCGCGCATTGGGCCACCGCGACGTGCCGTGCTATCACCTCAACGAAGGGCATGCCGCGCTCCTGGTCCTGGCTCTGTTGGAGGAGAAACTGGCCGCGCGGGGCGGGACCGGGCCGGTCTCCGCCGAGATGGTCGAGGCCGTGCGCGAGCAATGTGTCTTCACCACCCACACGCCCGTCCCCGCCGGCCACGACCAGTTCCCGGCCGACCTCGCCCGCCGCATACTCGGCGAGCGCCGGTGCGGATGGTTGCAGGCCTGCGGAACCGGACGGGCGCTGAACATGACCGAGTTGGCGTTGCGCGGTTCCCGGTACATCAACGGCGTCGCCATGAAGCACGGCGAGGTGTCCCAATCCCTGTTTCCAGGCTATCCGATTCATTCGATCACCAACGGGGTCCATGCCGTGACCTGGGCCGCCCCGTCATTCCACGCCCTGTACGATCGCCGCTTGCCGGACTGGCGGCGCGATCCGTTGTCGCTGCGGTACGCCTTGGGCGTTCCCGGCGTGGAGATCTGGGCGGCGCACGCGGAGGCCAAGCGCGTGCTGGTGGAATTGGTCAATCGCGAGACGAACGCGGGGTTCGATCGCGACGTGCTGACCATCGGCTTTGCGAGGCGGGCCACGCTTTACAAGCGCGGGACGCTGATCTTCCACGACCTCGATCGTCTCAAGGCCGTCGCCCGGCAGGCGGGGCCGTTCCAGCTCGTCTTCGCCGGCAAGGCCCATCCGCGGGACCAGGATGGGAAGGATACGATCCGGCGGATCCATGAGGCGCGAGACGCGCTCAAAGGCGTTGTCGCGGTCGCCTACCTCAACAATTATGACATGGCGCTCGCGAAGCTCGTCTGTGCCGGCGTCGATGTGTGGCTCAATACTCCCCTGCCGCCCCTGGAAGCCTCCGGGACCAGCGGGATGAAGGCAGCGATCAACGGAGTTCCGAGCCTCAGCGTGCTGGACGGCTGGTGGATCGAAGGGCACGTCGAGGGCGTCACTGGCTGGTCGATCGGGGAGCGCATCGACTCCTGGCGGGAGCCGGCAGCGGGGATGGTTGCCTGCCACGCGGCGGCGCGGTATGACAAGCTCGCGAACCAGGGGCTGCCCTGCTTTTATCAGGACCGTGAGCGGTTCATCGGGATCATGCGGCACTGCATCGCCTTGAATGGCGCCTTCTTCAACACACATCGCATGGTAGCCCAGTATCTACACAACGCTTACCGGCTGGTGGGGCGCTACGCCCGAGAGTTGTAAAGCCAGGGGCACATCTCCGATACCGGCGAGGAAGGGGGCCGGGGTGTCACCCCAGTGGAGCTTCTGGAGCGACGAGGTGACCGAAGTCTTGCGGCGCCTGGAGACCGGCGCAAAGGGCCTGAGCAGCGAAGAGGCGCGCGCTCGCCTGGAGCGTCACGCCGCCGATCGGCTGGAGCCAGGCCGGGATGCGTCCGCCCTCCGCCTCCTGCTGGCGCAATTCTCCAGCCCCATTGTTCTTATCCTCCTCGTGGCCGCGGCCCTCTCCTTCTTTCTGGCTGATCGGACCGACACGGCGATCATCCTCACGATCGTCGTGGTCAGCGGGTTGCTGGGCTTCTGGCAAGAACACGGCGCGACGCGCGCCGTCGAACGGCTGTTGGCGGTGGTGCGGGTGACGGCCGACGCGCTGCGCGACGGCAATCCCGCGCCGGTTCCGCTCGATGAAATCGTGCCCGGAGACGTGGTGCTTCTCAAGGCCGGAGACATGATCCCCGGCGACGGCCTCGTGCTGGACTCCAAGGATCTGTTCGTGGACGAGGCCGCGCTCACCGGCGAAACCTATCCGGCGGAGAAAGCTCCTGGCGTGCTGGCCGCCGAGACGCCGCTCGGGCAGCGGACCAACAGCGTGTTTCTCGGCACGCACGTGGTCAGCGGGACCGGCATCGCCGTGGTGGTCCGCATCGGAACCGCCACGGAGTACGGCAAGGTCTCCGAGCGGTTGAGACTCAGGCCGCCGGAAACCGAGTTCGAACGGGGAGTCCGGCGGTTCGGATACCTTCTGCTGGAGGTGACGCTGGTCCTTGTCATCGCCATCTTTACGATCAACGTGTTGCTGGACCGGCCGGTGCTGGAATCCTTTCTGTTTTCCTTGGCGCTGGCGGTGGGCCTGACGCCGCAACTCCTGCCCGCCATCATCAGCATCAACCTGGCCCACGGCGCGCGGCGCATGGCGCGGCGCAAGGTGATCGTGAAACGGCTCGCGGCGATCGAGAACTTCGGGAGCATGACCGTGTTCTGCTCCGACAAGACCGGCACGCTGACCGAGGGTGTGGTGCGGCTGGAGGGCGCGTTCGATGTATCCGGTGCGCCCAGCGAGCGCGTGTGGTTGCTCGGCTATCTCAATGCCTCGTTCGAAACCGGTTTCGTGAATCCGATCGACGAGGCGATCCGGCGCCACCGGTCGCTCGATCTCTCGCCGTACCGCAAGCTGGACGAGGAGCCCTACGACTTCGTCCGCAAGCGGCTGTCCGTGCTGGTTGCCTCGCCTGGCGCGCACATGATGATCACCAAGGGTGCGGCGCCGAACGTGCTCGATGTCTGCGAGGGAGCGGAGGCGGCCGACGGCTCGGTCGTGGCCCTCGCCTCCGTCCGCGAAGCCATCGAGCGCCTGATCGAGGAATTCGGGAGGCAGGGCCTCCGGACCATCGGGGTCGCCTATCGGGACATGGGAGCGGCGAGTCGGATCTCGCGCACGGATGAGACCGGCATGACCTTCATCGGATTCCTGGTGTTCGCCGATCCGCCGAAGCCCGGCATCGCGGACACGCTACAACGGCTGAAGCAACTGGGGGTCAATCTCAAGATCGTCACCGGCGACAACCACCTGGTCGCGGCTCATGTGGGGCGGCGCGTGGGGTTGGGAGGTACTGCGGTGCTGACCGGCGACGATTTGCGGCATATGAGCGAAGAGGCGCTGCTGGCCCGTGTGAACGAGGTCGGCATTTTTGCGGAGGTTGAGCCCAATCAAAAGGAGCGCATCATTCTCGCGCTGAAGAAAGCCGGTCAGGTGGTGGGATACGGCGGAGACGGCATCAACGACGCGTCGGCCCTGCATGCGGCCGATGTCGGAATCTCCGTCGACAGCGCCGTGGATGTCGCCAAAGAGGCGGCGGACATCGTGTTGTTGGAGAAAGACCTCGGCATCCTGGTCGAAGGCGTGCGCGAAGGGCGGATCACATTCGCCAACACGCTCAAGTACGTGTTTATGGCGACGAGCGCCAATTTCGGCAACATGTTCAGCATGGCAGGCGCGTCGATTTTTCTGTCTTTCCTGCCGCTCTTGCCCAAACAGATTCTGCTGACCAATCTCCTAACCGATATCCCGGAGATGACCATCGCAACCGATCGCGTGGACCCTGAGCTGATCGATCGGCCCAGGCGATGGGACATCGGCTTCATTCGGAAGTTTATGCTCACGTTCGGTTTCGTCAGCTCGGTCTTCGACTTCCTGACGTTCGCGGTGTTGCTCGCGGTGCTCAACGCGGACGTGGGGCAGTTCCGGACCGGCTGGTTCATGGAATCAGTCGTCTCGGCTTCGGCCATTGTGCTGGTCATCCGGAGCCGAAGGCCGTTCTTCCAGAGCAGGCCGGGGCAAGGACTCACCCTCGCGACGTTGGCGGTGGCCGGTGCGACGCTGAGCCTCCCGTATACCCCGCTCGGGGAACCGTTGGGCTTTGCTCCGCTGCCGGCGACGTTCCTGCCGGCGCTTGGAGCGATTATCGGACTCTACGTGCTCGCGGCGGAGATGACCAAGAAAGCCTTCTATCGCCCCGCCGCCTCGTGATGGGTCGTTACTTGGACGTCACGGTGACGCGATCCTTGATCGTTTCGTAGGCGGCCTCCGAGAGGATCCGCTTCTCCACGAGATCGTCTCGTGTCCGGTAAGGCCGTCCTTCAATGATCGACCTCGCGATGGTGTCGTCGACGCCCGGGAGGGTCTTGAGCTGATCGAGGGACGCGGTGTTGAGGTCGAGTAACCGGCCTTCGTCGGGACGGTCCCGCGGAGGCCGGTCCAGGCGCTCGACCGCAATATCAGGAGGTCGCTGCACTTGGGGCGGAAACGTCGATCCGGTCCCGGCTGACGCCGTTTGGTCGAGATGCGGAAAGAAGGAGGCGGGCCCCGTCGAGAGGGACACGATGCTCCATGTCAGGACGAGCGGGACGATCGCGGCCATGCCTGTTCGGTGAGTCACGGGGCTGTCTCCTTGTGAAGGTCCGGTTATGTCTCTATCTTTAAATTGTTAGACGACCGCCGTGTCGGATTGTTTCCGCAAAGCCGGCCCTCTGTTTCGGTGACGCCGTGGCTCGCGCTGTGTTAGGGTATGCTCGCGTCAACGGTCTGGAACGGAGCCTGTCTTGTTTCGCTCCGGCCAGGCCATTAGTTTTTGTCTTAGCCCGAACGGGGTTGAGCCCGGCTATGCCGTCGCATCGGGCGCGGAACAGCCGGCCCGTGTTTCCTCGTCGGCGGTGAAAGGAGTGCCCTCCATGAACGTTTCGGTCGGAAAAGTCGTGACGGTCGAATATACCCTGCGGATCGATGAGGAAGACATCGTCGACACGAATGTCGGCGCCGAGCCCTTGATCTACCAGCACGGAGCGCAGGAAATTCTGCCCGGCTTGGAGAAAGGGTTGGAGGGCATGGCGGTCGGCGAAAGCAAGCGGATCGCGGTGAGTCCGGCCGAAGGCTATGGCGACGTGCATCCCGAAGGGTTCTTTGAGATCGCCAAGGATCGGATCGCGCCCGAGGCGTTACGCGTCGGGGCGAAGCTTCAGGGCGAAGCGCCGGATGGGACGCCGGTGTTCCCGCGCGTGGCCGAGATTCGGGAAGAGACCGTGGTCCTGGACTTGAACCACCCGTTGGCGGGCAAGACTCTGTACTTCGATGTGAAGGTGTTGGACATCAAGCAAGGCTGATATGAGAGCCTCGGATCTGCTCGTGCGCTGTCTTGAAAATGAAGGGGTGGATTTCGTCTTCGGGGTGCCCGGCGAGGAGAACCTCGATGTGATGGACTCGCTGCTGGGCTCGCACATCCGCTTTATCGTCACGCGCCATGAACAGGGCGCGGCGTTCATGGCCGACGTGCACGGGCGGCTGACGGGCCGAGCCGGGGTGTGTCTCTCCACGCTGGGGCCGGGTGCGACCAATCTCCTGACCGGCGTGGCCGACGCCTATCTTGACGGCGCGCCCCTGGTGGCGATCACGGGGCAGGCGTCGCTCGACCGCATGCACAAAGAATCGCACCAATTCATCGACGTGCTGTCCATGTTCCGGCCGGTGACCAAGTGGAACGCCGAGCTGTTCACGCCTCACATCATCCCGGAAACGGTGCGCAAGGCCTTCAAGGTCGCGCAGACCGAAAAGCCGGGAGCGACGCATTTGGAGTTGCCTGAGGACGTGGCCGCGCAACGCATTGCGGAGGCGGCCTATCACGTCCCATTGCGCGTTCAATTTCCTTTCTTGCCGGAGCCGTTGACCGCGCAGGTGAACCGGGCGGTCGACGTGATCGCCAACGCCCGCCGGCCGATCATCTTGGCGGGCAACGGCGTGGTGCGCGGCCGCGCGCACGAGGCGTTGCGCCGGTTGGCCCGCCAATGCCAGATTCCCGTGGCCCACACCTTCATGGGCAAGGGCGTCATGCCGGACAGCGATCCTCTCTCCTGGTACACGATCGGCCTGCCCATGCGGGACTATGCGGCTGCGGTCTTTGCCGACAGCGACGTCGTGATCACGGTCGGCTACGACGTGGTCGAATATGCCCCCTGCTTTTGGAATCCGAACCGGGACAAGCATATCGTCCATGTGAACGTGACGCCCGCCGAAGTGGACGCGCATTACATCGTCGAGGTCGGGGTGCTGGGCGATCTGTCGCTGTCGCTGGACCAACTCGCGGACCATCTCACGTCCTTCGAGCCGCAATGGGCCAAAGCCGGGCGGGAACGGATTCAAGCGGCCTTCGAGGCCGAATGGGCCGCGCAGCCCTCGTGGCCGATGCGCCCCCAGCACATCGTGCGCGAACTGCGCACGGCGCTGGGCCCGGATGGCCTGGTGATTTGCGACGTGGGCGCCCACAAACTCTGGATGGCGAGGATGTTCCCTTGTGACGTGCCCAACACCTGCATCATCTCCAACGGGTTCGCGTCCATGGGGATCGCGTTGCCGGGCGCCATTGCGGCCAAGCTGCTGTTCCCGCAGCGCCAGGTGGTGGCCGTTGCCGGCGATGCCGGGTTCCTGATGAATTCCCAGGAGTTGGAGACGGCGGTACGGCTCCGGCTTCCGCTCGTGGTGCTGATCTGGCGCGACGACGGATACGGTGTCATTCGCTTCAAGCAGCAACTCAAGTTCGGGCGGACGTCCGGCGTGGAGTTCGGCAACCCGGACTTCGTCGCGTACGCCGAGAGTTTCGGCGCGGCCGGCTATCGGGTCGCAGGGCCTGCGGAGCTGGGTGCCGTCCTCAAGGAAGCCCTCGCCTGCGGGAAACCGGCGGTGATCGACTGTCCGGTGGATTATTCGGAGAACCTGCGGCTATCCGAGCGGCTCAAACGGGAATGCTGAGTTCTGAATGAAGAATGGTGAGTCTCACCCTTCATACAACTCATAATTCATCATCATTCATAATTCAGAATTCCTCATTCATAATTTCCCCGGAGGGTGATATGGAGGTCCGGAGCAAAGTCTACACCTACCGCACGACGGTCAAATGGACCGAGAAGAAGATGGGCGTGATGGCGTCGCCGGGCAAGCCGGAGGTCCAGGTCGCGACGCCGCCGGAGTTCAAGGGGCACGAAGGCATCTGGTCGCCGGAGGACCTGTTCGTCGCCTCGATCAATAGCTGCGTGATGAGCACCTTCCTCGCCTTCGCCGAGCGGGCCGGCCTTGACTTTACGGCTTATGAGAGCGAGGCGGAAGGGCGCGTCGAATTGGTAGACGGCAAGCTGCAGGTGACGACGGTGGTCGTGAAGCCCAGGGTGACGCTGGCGCCGGGAACCGATTCCGCGAAGGCCCAAGAGCTGCTCGCCAAAGCCGAAGCTTATTGCATGATTTCCAATTCGGTCAAGACGAACGTCATGCTGGAAGCGACGATCGCGTGAGGGGATGGTGCGCGGACGGCGGATCTTCGGATTTGCACCACCACGACCGACTTCACGGACGAGCCGATCCGGCACGTATACGAGAAACTCGTCCGCTAGGCCGCGCGCTTCCCACTGGTCGGCGACGGTTCACGCTCCGCCCCGGACTCTTCGTTTCGCCCTTCCGTCTTGGAGGCGGGAAGCATGATCTCCAAGCCGACGAAGAAGGTCGCGAGCAAAACCACGAGCCCGATGATCACTCCCCAATATCCCCATGCGTCCCAGGCGTCCATGGTTCTGACTCCCTTGTGATAGCCGCGTTGCCTGTCCCTGCTAGCTGCCGCGCTAGACCTGCCGGGTATCACAGGCCGCGTGCGTGGTTCGAACGGGTCATGCTGTCTTACGATGCGCTTCCCCTTCTTGCTCTGCAAGGCGAAGCCGCTCCGCAGTTGGAGCCTCGGGCAGGCCCTTTGGTATCAAGAGGCCGGCGTAGAAGATAGCGATCAACGTCGCCGATTGAGCAACCAGCAACCCAATAGGGATTTCCGGCCATGATCGCGGCTGAGACGTTGGCACGGCCGACCCGATCGGGGAGCGGCTCGGAGTTTGCTCAGCAAGGAATGTCGCCATCGTTGCCGCCGCGAGTTGCTCCTGGATGTCTCCCAACGCCTGTTCGTAATGCGCCCAGGTCGTTCTGACCTGGACCACCGCATGCGCGACTCGTTCCTGAACTTGTGCGACGAAGCGATCGTGATTCTGAACCGCTGCCACGATCACTCTGCCCACGTTGGCCTGGTGGTTCCTCTGGAACTCTTCGTCCATCTTAGCGCCGGCTGCTTCCGTGATCCGGATCAT
>JBBIOW010000117.1:0-9164 GCA_037443165.1 Nitrospiraceae bacterium
TCTTTCGGCGGCAGGCTGGCTCGCCGATCGTTCGGTCAACATACTGTTTTAAGTATGCCTCCCTCCCTCACGGCTCCGCACGGGGGCACCCATTGCTCTTCTTCTGCAATGGGTCCAGCGCTTGGCGACTGCGCGATTTCGCGACGAACCGTCATGAATAATGCGCGCTAGCTGTTTGCTACTCGCTATGCCCTATCGTGTGCGCGTTCAATCCCGCTTCTCTCGTTTCCAATAAATCAGCCGCGCGCCGGGGCGGAAGGTGAGGTAGTACCAGATCCATTCGGACATGACCCGAAAGCGGTTGCGGACGCCGATCAGGAAAAAGATGTGGACGACACACCAGATGAGCCAGGCGGGCAGGCCGGACAGGTTGAGCGGCCCCAGTTGCGCAATGGCTTTGGCCCGTCCGATAGTCGTCATCATGCCGCGATCGACGTAGCGAAACGGCTCGCGCCGGTCCGGAGGAATGCCTCTCGCGATCACCCGCGCGACGTAGCGCCCCTCCTGCATGGCCACGGGTGCGAGACCGGGCAGAGGCTTACCGTCTGCTCCGAGGCAGCAGGCGGCGTCTCCGATGACGAAGATCCACGGATCGTCGGGGATGGTGAGGTCGGAGCGCACAATGGCCCGTCCCATCGAATCCACCGGGGTCTTGAGGGAATGGATGAGCGGCGAGGCGGTGTTGCCTGCGGCCCAGATGACGTTGGCGGTTTCGATGAACTCGCGGCCGGTGGAGACTCCCTGCGGCGTCACGTCCACGACCTTGGTGTTCAACATGACCGTCACGCCCATGGCCTGCAGCGCCCACTGCGCTTTGGCGCTCAACCGCGGCGGATAGGCCGAGAGGATCCGTTCGGTTCCCTCCAGCAGGAGAATCTTCAGGCTGGCTGAGCGGAGGGAAGGATAGTCCGGCGTCATGGCCTTGCGGCCGATCTCCGCCAGGGCCCCGGCCAGTTCCACGCCTGTCGGGCCTCCTCCGACGATCACGAAGGTGAGATACCGCTGCGCTTCGGCTGCACCTTTCAGTTGCTCCGCTTTCTCGAAGGACAGCAGCAGCCGCTCGCGCAAGGTCAGCGCGTCGGTCAATGTCTTCAATCCCGGCGCGTGAGCCTCCCACTCGTTGTGTCCGAAGTAGGAATGGCGTGAGCCCGGCGAGACGATGAGCGCGTCAAAGGGAATGGCCCCGCCTTCCACCAGGACAACCAGTCGACTGCCCCTATCGATGGCCTGGACCTCATCCATGACGACCTGCACGTTCGGTCGCGTGCGAAAGATCGTGCGGAGAGGCCAGGCGATGTCGCTGGGCGAGAGCGCGGCGGTGGCGACCTGATAGAGCAGCGGCTGAAACAGGTGATGGTTGGTTCGGTCGATCAGGACGACTTCGAGTCCCGATCCCCGGAGCGATTGTGCCGCCGTCAATCCGCCAAAGCCGCCGCCGATGATGACGACGCGGGTCCGTTGTTTCGATGTGGGAGTGTCCGATCGAGGTCGGTCCATGCGTGCGGGGGAGTGTAGCAGGATGTTGAAAAAGTCTGCCAGCCCTGTTGGGCTCCCCATAGCGCGTCCGATGTAATGGGTCTCACGCTCAGCGGCTCAACGCGCCGATCACCCGAAGGGCGTTTGCATTTCAATCGGCGGGCTCCTAGAATGCCGCTAATCCGCCATGCCTCGTCGTTCCCGAGACAACGCGAAGCCATCCTCGCGATCCGCCCGCCGGGCTGAATCCGCAATCTTTTCTATCCCGCCGGGGGTCAAGCGGCGATTCCAGATGCGTCTCTTGAAGTGGTACAAGCAACACGGGCGCGACCTGCCCTGGCGGAAGACTTCCGATCCCTACAAGATTCTGGTCTCCGAAGTGATGTTGCAGCAAACACAGGTGGATCGGGTCATTCCCAAGTATTATGAGTTCCTGGAGCGCTATCCGACGTTGACCCATCTGGCGGAGGCGCCGGTCGAGGAGGTCCGCAAAACCTGGTACCCCTTGGGCTACAACATCCGGCCGCACCGGTTGCACAGTATCGCCCGCGAAACCGTCGCGCGTTACGGCGGCGCGCTGCCCAAGGAACCGGAGGAGCTGTTGTCGTTCAAAGGCATCGGCCGATACACGGCCGGCGCCATCCGGGCGTTCGCCTTCAATGAAGATGCGCCGATTCTGGACACCAACGTCATGCGGGTGTTGCATCGCGTCTTTGTCGGTGAGGGCGACCCGAAGATGCAAAAGAACAAGCTGTGGGCGTTGTCGGAGGCGCTGATTCCCAAAGGCAAAGGGTACGACTTCAACCAGGCGTTGATGGATTTCGGCGCGATGGTCTGCACCGCAAGAAATCCCTATTGCCTGCTTTGTCCGATGAAGGAGTTTTGCAAGACCTATCCGTTCGATCCGAACGGCGTCTGACGCGTCGTTCCGGTCTGCGGCTCAGGACGCCGATTCATGAGCGAGGAAAAGACTGTCCCGGTCATCCAGGTGGCGGCCGGGCTCATCTGTCATGAAGGTCGTTATCTGATCGCGCGCCGAAAGTCCGGTGTTCACCTCGGAGGGTTGTGGGAGTTTCCAGGCGGGAAGCGAGAAGCCGGTGAAACGTTGGAAGACTGTCTGCGGCGCGAGTTGCGCGAGGAACTGTCGATCACGGTGACTGATCCGATCCACTTTCAGGTGATTCGACATGAATACCCGGAAAAAACGGTCGAGCTGCATTTCTTTCGTTGCGCGATTTCGGAGGGACAGGTGAAACCGGTGGACTGCGCGGAGGTCAAATGGATTGCACCGGAGGAATTCGGACAATTCGCCTTTCCGCCGGCGGATCGGCCTGTGCTCGAGGCGCTGCAGCGCCGACAAGGCAAAGGTTCGGCGGAATGAGCGTTCGCTTTCCCGTCGAGGCGAAACTGAAAGACGGTTCGCCGGTTCAGTTGGTGTTGGCCGACGAACGGGATGCGGAGCCCCTTCGACGGTTGTACCGAGTGATCGTCGAGGAGGGGGCGTCGTATCCCCATGAGCGGCTTCCGGACCCGGATGACTTTATGGAGTACTGGTTTCGCGGCAAGAGCACGGTGGCGGCCTACGCGCCCGATCGCTTGAGCGCTTCGGACATGGCGGGAGCGTTCTATCTCAAACCGAACTGGCCCGGACGGGCGAGGCATGTGGCCAACGCCGGCTTCATCGTCGCGCCGGAATGGCGCAACAAAGGCCTGGGCTGGTTGTTGGGCGCGACGATGCTGGACTACGCCAAACAGCTCGGGTATCGGAGCGTGATCTTCAATCTCGTATTCGCGGAAAACCTGGTCGCGCGCCGTCTGTGGGCGAAGCTGGGGTTCGAGGAGCTTGCCGTCATCCCCGGCGCGGTGCGGAAGAACGACGGGACGTATCAGGACGCGATCGTGATGTTTCGATCCCTGATAAGCGAATAGCGGGTAGCGAGCAGCGAATAGCATACAGTTAACAGCGGGAGGCAGAAAGCTCCGGTGGTTACTACCGCGCCAGGGCTACTAGCTATTGGCTAGTAGCTGTTAGCTCTCTGTATGAAAGTCGTCCTCGACATCGAGACTGTGCAGGCGCCGCGCGAGGAATGGGCCAGACTCGTCGGCGTCACGCCGGCCCGTCCTGATGACGTGTTGGCCGAGAGGGATTGCGACCTCTTCACGCTGGGCGAGGCGCAGGACCGGAAGCGGATCGAGGATGAGCTCTATGAAAAGTCGGCCTTCGACGGCACCTTCAGCCGGATCGTCTGCATCGGCCTGATCGAATTCTCCGACGCGATGGAGCCGCGCGGCGGGATCGCTTGGTACGGGGCAAACGAGCGGGAATTGCTGCGGCAGTTCTGGGCCAGGCTGGGTCAGGAACGTCCGAGCCTGTTGATTACGCACAACGGCCTGGGTTTCGACCTGCCGTTCATCAAGAAACGGTCCGTCATTCACCAGGTCAGGCCCAGCATCGACATCAACCTGGCCAAATTCCGAACCGAGCCGGTGTACGACACCATGGCGGTTTGGAGCAACTGGGATTCGCGCGGCTGGATCAAGCTGGATGTGCTCGCCCGCGCACTGAACGTCGAAACCAAATCCGGCAGCGGGCTCCAGGTCGCGGAGATGTGGGCGAAGGGGCAAGGAAAAGAAATCGCGCTGTATTGCTTGCAGGACACCTACGTGACCTATGCGTGCTACTGCCGGATGAATTTCCGGCCGCCACTGTCCAAAGAAGTGGTGCTTCTCCAGCCCGAGTTGATTGAAGTGGCGTAGACGTTCATCTCCGGCCGGCTCTTGCCCTACTTTTTCGTCACCTTCGCGGCCTTCTTTTGCGGCAACTTGGCCGATACCCCCTTGGCTTTCAAGACCTTGATCTCCGCTTCCCGCTCGATCAGTTGACGGCGGAGCGAATCGACTTCCTTTTTCATCGCCCTGATTTGACCATCCTTCGCGTCGAGCGCTTCCTTAGCCTGGCGCAGCTCTTCCAGTTTAAGGGTCAGGAATTCCACATCCTTCTGGTCTTGTGGCGGTGCGGCCGCCGGCGACGCTGGTGGGGGCTCCGGCATACTGACGGGCATAGCCGCGGTGATGGGCACCGATTCGAGTTTGGCCGGCGCGGCCTTGGTCGGTATGGCTATGAGGGGAGCATTTTGGGCCAGGAAGCGATAATCGATCGCCAGGCTGGTCAGATCGGGTTGTCCGATCGCCGCGGCGATCTCGGTGCGGGCCGCCGTCTCCGGAAGAAACCGGATCGCGCCGATCCGGGCTTGCACATCCGGTGACTTCCACTTTTCCCCCAGATAATGTGCCAAGGTGAGATAGAGGGATCCCTTCTGCACGTACAGGATGCCGGACGTCGGTTCTGCTCCTGACGGCGTCGGTTGGTTCACGCGAAAGACGACGAGATGTTCGGGTTTTGCGTGCAGGAGGCCCTGCGCCAAGAGGGGAGCGAGGAACGCGACATCTTCGTCGCTGAACACGCGGGACGGCTTCATCATGCCGGTCGATCCTCGTTGGGACAGCGATGGGATACCTTCGATCACCACGCCGCGAAGCGCGGCTGCAATGGTGGCCGGGTCGATCACGGTCGGATGGCCCGCCTCGAACGACCAGTCCGAGGCTTCTTCGAGATAGACGGCTCCTTGGGCGCTTTGATGAATCTTTGAGCCGGGGCCGCCCAGCGAGGAGCAGCCGATCGACATGACGCCGATCAGGCCGAGCGCGAGTCCGGTCGCCAACCGGGACGAAAGCCATGAATAACGGTCATGGGCGTTCATGGAATGTCTCCTTTGAATGAAAAGAGTCGAGAATTGAGTTGTCGAGAAACAGCGGCGGGAAAGATGGGACGTAAGACCAGGTTACCAGATTCCCAGCCCCATCAAGACCATTCCGATCGCCAACCAACCGAAAACGCCGACTGAGATCATGGTTTCCAGACTCATGCCGCTTTCCCTCCGATCGCGTTGTGCTTCCGTCGGTCGCTCCACGATGATCGCCCTCCCGAATGCTCAAGTAGACGCTGATCTCGTTCGGTCATGCGTGAGAAGAGATCGCTCAATTTTTGAAGCAAAGGTTATGCCCCAAGATCCGTGTTTCTATTCAACAAATTGTTAGGTTTTTCACTGCCGGGACATTGTGGCGTGGCGGAATGATCACAAGAGCGTTTGCTTTGAGAAGCACTTAAATGAGATGCGTATAACATATTGAAAATGCGTTGTTGTTATCTCTACGTTGCATGCCTTGCGTTGAAAGCGCGGATATTTTTTTCTGAGGAGTCGTGCTCCTGCCCTTCCAAACGCAGGACGAGGCGATCGGAAGGGCGAATGTCCAGATTGAGAAAAGCGGTGTGCAATATTGTTTGCTTCTCCTTCCAAAAACCGACAGAAGGATGTCGTCGTGTCAAATCGGCGGGCGGGTTATGGGATCGGTTGAAAATGGAAAGGGAGACGGATCAGGCCGGTCTGTCGTACAATCCGGTCCGGGAAACCGGCTGGCCGAACAACGTGGTGGCCGAGGCATCTTCGATCACGATCTGGAGCAGGTCTCCCCGCTTGGTCTCGCTATCATCTTTTTCCCAGATCACCGTGATGTTACCGTCGGTCCGTCCCATCCACTGGCCCGATGACCGTTTGGCGTCGCCTTCGACCAGGACTTCCACTGTCCGGCCGAGCAGTTCCCGGTTTTTCTGGAGCGAAATCCTTTTCTGGAGGTTGACCAGTCGCGTAACCCGGTCGGCCTTGACGGGGTCCGGCACGTCGTCGGGATATTTTCGGGCGGCGATCGTATTCTTGCGTTCCGAATACTTGAAGATGAACGCGGAATGGAACCCGACCTGTTCGACAGCTCGGTACGTGTCCTGGAACTCGTCTTCCGTTTCCGAGCAGAACCCGCAGATGATGTCCGTTGAGAGGGCGATCTCCGGGTTCCGGCGCCGGATCTCTTCGACGAGGGTAAAGTATTCCCGTCTCGTGTAGGTGCGGTTCATCAAGTCCAGAATGCGGTCGTTGCCGGATTGCAGGGGGAGGTGGATGTGCTTGCAGATCTTCGGGTGTTCCGCCACCGCATCCAGCAAAGCCGGCGGAAAGTCCTTCGGATGGGGTGAGGTGAAGCGGACCCGCTCGATTCCAGGAAGGTCGGCCACGGCGGTGATCAGCCGGGCAAAGTCCCAGTCTCCGAACCGATAGGAATTGACGTTTTGCCCGAGCAGCGTGATCTGCTTGAACCCCTGCGCGATCAACTGCTCGGCCTCTCGAATCACACCTTGTGGATCGCGCGACCGTTCGCGCCCTCTGGTGTACGGCACGACACAGAAGGTGCAGAAGTTGTCGCAGCCGCGCATGATCGCGATCCACGCGTTCACGCCTTCGGCGCGTTCCGGCAGGATGTCCTCATAGGTCTCGTATTCGGACAGGTCGACCGCGAGCCCTTTCCGCAGGAGTCCCTGCTCTTGCGATTCGATCGCCCGGGTGAGCAAGCCGGGGAGTTGGCGATAGGCATCCGGCCCGACCAGCACATCCACGATCGGCTCGGTCTCGGTCAGTTCCTTCTTCAGATTCTGCGCCATGCAGCCCAGGATGCCGATGACGAGCGGGCGCTGTTTCTTGATGGATTTCAGCTCGGCAAGGTGCCCGTAGACTCGGTTGTGGGCGTTCTCCCGGACGGCGCAGGTGTTCATCAGCACGATGTCGGCTCGTTCCTTGTCCTCGGTGAAGGCGAAGCCTTCCTTCCGCAGGATCGTTCGAACGAGTTCGCTATCGTACTCGTTCATTTGACAGCCGAACGTTTCGATGTGCACCGTCTTGAAGTGCGTCGAGTTAGTCATGGGGGACCAATCGGATCTCCCGAAGCCGCGGACGCACGGTGGCGCCGGTCAAGGGCTCCAGATACCCGAGCGCGAGGCCGTCCGTCGCTCCGGTGACGACCACGTTTCTGATGCGGTTGGTGAGGTCGGCATCCGAGGAGACCCCGACCTTCACGAAGTTGCCCGTCAAGCCGGTCCACAGTCCGTCTTCCTGTTGGGTTTCGAACAGCACCTGGACCGTCCGCCCGATCTGCTGCTGGTAAAAGGCCAACCGTTTCGCTCGGGAGAGTTCCGAGAGAATGCGTGTCCGCGCCTTGATCGCCGCCGGGTTTACGGGATTGGTCAGACGGGCCGCGGCCGTTCCCGGACGCTTGGAGAAGCTGAAGACATGAAAGTAGGAGAACGGCAGCTCTTCCGCGACCCGCAGAGTGTTCGCGAATTCCTTCTCGCCTTCGCCCGGAAACCCGACGAGAAGGTCCGTGCCCAACCCTACATCGGGAACCAGCTTGACCGCTTTTTCGATCAGGCTGGTATAGTCGCCGACCGTGTACCGCCGGTTCATGGCTTTCAGGATGCCGTCGTCGCCGCTTTGAAGCGGAACATGGAGATAGCGGCAGAGCTTGGAAGGTGAAGCCATGTATTCGAGCAACTCGTCCGGGATCGTCGTCGGCTCGATCGATGAGATGCGGATCCGTTCCAGGCCGGCGATGCTTTCCAACCGACGGATCAGGTCGATCAGCCCGCGCCCGTCCTGGTCGTATCGTCCGATGTTCACGCCGGTGAGCACCACTTCACGGTGGCCTCGTGCGACCAGTTCCTCGGCTTCGCGGATGGCATCGTCGGTTTGGCGGCTCCGCTCGCGGCCCCGCGCAAACGGAATGAGACAAAAGCTGCACATGAAATTGCAGCCGTCCTGAATTTTCAGGGGCGCTCGCACTGTGCCGCACTCGCCGGCGCCGGGCAACAGAAAATCCTCACGGCCGATCGTCTTCGTATGAAGCACCTGGGGAGCCGGTTGTTTCTTCAGGGCGGTCGGTGCCGGCAAGTAGTCCGGCAGATGCATCTTGTATTGGGTCCCGACGATCAAATCGATCCCCGGCAGATCGCGCAGGACCCGCGTGCCCGTTTGCGCGTAGCAGCCGGTCACGGCCACGAAGGCATGGGGAGAGTGGCGCAACGTTCTACGCACGGCGTAGCGACAATCCTTTTCCGCGTTCTCCGTGACGGAGCAGGTGTTGAGCACCAGCAGATCGGTCGGTTGGCCGAACTCGACCAGCTCGTACCCATCGCGTCGCAACCGGTCGGCCAGTAGTGCGGTCTCCGCCTGGTTGAGCCGGCAGCCGAGCGTGTGCAAGGAAGCGCGGGGGGGAGATGTTCGCATGGCGGCGTCATTATAGGAAAGCGCCGGTGCGACGGCAAGCCGGGGAGTGTCGCCCGGCGACTCGAGAGTTCCTGTTGAACAAGCGATAGGCTCGTGGTACGCTTTACAAAATTTTCAGTCGCGCTGCTGGACAACGCGGGAGGATAATTCTATGGCCACGTTGCGGCTTGCCCTCGGTGTTGCGCTTCTCCTGACGGTGCTTCTGCCAGCTCAGGCCGGATGGACTCGTGAATCGCTGCCGGTCGAACCGGATTTCAATACGCGAATCGACGAACTGTATGACCACGAGGCCCGTCTCTTTCTCATCCTGTACTCGTTGCAGGGCAACGGCGTGGTCGATTACGTGACGGGACGCCTAGTGGAAGAGTACACGCGAAGCAACTATGGCAATCCGGTCTACTACACCGAGAGCTATCCGCTGTTCTATTGGTGGAACCACACGATGTGGAACGATCCCCAGCGCGACGGTGTGAACGGAAACGAACTGGTGTACCAAGAGAACGTCGATTTCGACGTCACGCG
>JBBIOW010000118.1:0-9124 GCA_037443165.1 Nitrospiraceae bacterium
GTGCAGGCGATGAAGCAGTTCGCCCACCCGGATCCGGAAGAGAAGGCGCCGGTCGACCTGCATCAGGTCATCGAGAGCACGATCACGGTCTGCCGTCATGAATGGAAATACGTGGCGGACGTGCGGACCGAGTTCGACCCAGCCGTTCCGCCCGTCAGGGCCGTGCGAGGCGAGCTCGGCCAAGTCTTTCTGAACCTGATCGTGAACGCGGCCCAGGCGATCGGGGACGCGGTCTCGAGCCACGGAGGTAAAGGGACGATTACGATCCGGACGAAACGGGACGGGGACTGGGTGGAGATCCGCGTGAGCGACACGGGAGCCGGAATTGCGGAGGAACATCGGGAGAAGATTTTCGATCCCTTCTTCACGACGAAGCCGGTCGGGAAGGGCACGGGACAAGGGTTGACGATCGCCAGATCGATCATCGTGGGGAAGCACGGCGGTCGGATCGCCTTCGAGACCGAACGGGGCCGCGGAACCACGTTCATCGTCCGTCTCCCGATCGACGGTCGTCCGTCGTGCGCCGCCCCGGCGATGAACGGCGCCGGAGCGACAGGCGTGGACCAACGATGACGAGGCTGCTGTTCGTGGACGATGAACCGCGGGTGCTCGATGGGCTACGTCGCGCTCTGCGAGCCTTCACCGCGAAAGGCGACTGGGAGGCCGAGTTCGTCACTGACGGAGAAGCCGCGCTCGAGCGACTGGCGGTGGCGCCCTTCGATGTCATTGTGACGGACATGCGCATGCCGGGCATGGATGGAGCGACCCTGCTCGAGCACGTCCGGGAGCGCTACCCTCATCTGGTCCGCCTGGTGTTATCCGGTCAGTCGGAGCGGGAGATGGCGGTCCGGTGCCTCGGGCATGCGCATCAGTACCTGGACAAACCCTGTGATCCGGTGGTTCTCCGCGACGTGGTCGTGCGGGCGTTGGCTCTCCGCGACCGCCTGCAGAGCCAGACGATCCGAGCGGTCGTCGCCGGGATGCGAACCCTGCCGAGCATGCCGACCCTGTACTGGGAACTACTCGGCGCGATCGAGTCCGGACGTCCCTCGGTGGAGCAGGTCGGCACCATCATCGCCCGTGATCCGGCCATGACCGCGAAGGTGTTGCACGCGGTGAACTCTCCGTTTTTCGGGCTTCGACAATCCATCGCGAATCCGGTCCAGGCAGCCAGGTTTCTGGGTCTCGACACGCTTCGGATCTTGGCGGTGGGAGCGCAACTGTTTTCGCTCTTTCCCGGCTTTGCTCATCCGCGCTTCGCGCTGGACCGGCTGTGGCGACACAGTCTTGGCGTGGCGGTGCTGGCCAAGGCAATCGCCGAAAGCGAACAAGCTCCGGCGGCCGTGGCCGATGCCGCGTATGCCGCCGGCATGCTTCACGACGTCGGGATTCTGATCCTGGCGACGTGTCTGCCTGGGCCATCCGGCGACGTGCTGGCAAGAGCAGACGACGAGCGGTGTGCCGTGGCCGACGTCGAACGGCAAGCGCTGGGAACGACGCATGCGGAGATCGGCGCGTATCTGTTAGGCTTATGGGGCCTGTTCGATCCCGTCGTCGAGGCCGTGGCCTATCATCATGAACCGCTCCAATGTCTCGCCAGGACGTTTAGCGCGCTGACGGCCGTGCACGTGGCGAACGCGCTCGAACAGGAGTGTCTCTCCTCAGAAGAGGATGGCCCGACGGTCGGCGTAGATACCGAGTACCTCGCGCAATTGGGACTGGCCGACCGGCTGCCTCAGTGGCGGGAGTTGTGCCGAAACAGGTTGCCGGAGGTCTGCGAGCGATGACCCAAGCCGTCCTGTGCGTGGATGACGACCGCCATATCCTCGACGCCTTCGCCCGGTCGCTGCGCAAGGAGTTCCCGCTGTGGACGGCCGGGGGGCCTGAGGAAGCCCTCGCGCTGCTCGGACAGCAGGGTCCGTTCGCCGTGGTCATATCCGATTATTGCATGCCTGGGATGGACGGGATTGCGTTTCTGTGCCGGGTTCGGGAACTCGCACCTGAGACGGTGCGTGTCCTGCTGACAGGCAACGCCGATCTCCAGATGGCGATCGAGGCCATCAACCAGGGGCAGATTTTTCGGTTTCTCACCAAACCCTGTTCACCCGAGGCGTTGATACGCACTTTACAAGACGCCGTGGTCCAGTATCGGTTGATCACGGCTGAACGGGAGTTGCGGGAAAAGACCTTGAGCGGCAGTCTCCAGGTCCTCTGCGACATGCTCGCGCTCGTCAATCCCGACGCCTTCGGCCGGTCCTCCCGCATCGCGCGCACCGTCGAGGCCATCGCGTCGCGCCTGGGCCTCAAGGACCTGTGGACCGTCAAGACAGCGGCCATGCTGTCGCAAATCGGGTGCATCATTCTCCCTGAGGAAGTGTTGAAAAAGGTCTATCGGGGTGAGCCGCTGTCCCCCGAAGAAACACAATTGTGGAGGCAGCATCCGTGCGTGGCGTACGATCTCCTGATCAAGATCCCGCGGATGGAGCGGGTGGCGAAGATTATTGCGGCGCAACAGAGCACCGTTGATGGCGCAAGCGGCTCCGGCGGCCTGGCTGGATCACGAGAAATTCCGGTAGAAAGCCGCATCCTCCAGCTCGCCCTCGACTTCGACGCCCTGGAGGCGGCGGGCCTGAGCAAAACCGAGGCGTTCGATCGCCTCAAACAGCACAAGGAGCAGTATGACCCCGCCGTGTTCGACGCGCTCCGGCGGGCCTTTGCAGACGAGATCGGATACGAGACCGCCGTCGTGGGTGTGGCGGATCTCCGCGCCGGTATGATTCTGAAGGAGGATGTCCGGACAGACGGTGGTGTGCTGCTGGCGGCTAAGGGTCAACCCGTCACCGACACCATGATCGCGCGGCTGAGATCCTTCGCGTCGACCGGCAACGTGCGACAGCCTTTCACCGTGCTGGTGCGTATGAGCGCGCCATGACGCTGCTGGAAAAGGGGAAAGGGGTCGGGAGTCTTTTCTCAGACGGGAGTCTTTTCTCCGAAGGACATCTGGGGCTGTGCTGAAAAGACTCCCGACCCCTTTTCGACCCCTTCTCCTTTTCTGATCTTTCCCGCGGACGACTAGCCACTGGTCGATGACTCGCGGGCGTGGTAGTGTTCCAGGACCTGCCCGAGACGGAGAGCTTCGCGTTCCAGCGCCTCGTATCCCTGCAGAAGCTCGTCGGTACGGCCGATCCGGCAGAGCGCCTCGAGGCGGCCTGCCGCGTGGGCCAACTCCCGCGCGCAGAGGTTGCCGGCGGTGCCCTTGAGGGAATGAGCCAGCAATTCGAGGGTCTTCAGATCCTGCTTGGCGAGCGCGGCGCGGGTTTCCTCCAAGAGACTGCGGGAGCGTGTGACATAGAGCTCGATCAGCTCATCTTGTAACTCTCGGTCCTCGCCGATGTTCGCTAGCATGGTGCGCGGGTCGAACACCGACGGCGGAATGTCGTGTCCGGTTGCTTTGGCCGCCTCGCCGGGGCCGTCTGCTGACTGGGGCGGACAAGGGGCGGGAATCCAGCGCTCGAGCGCGGCTTGCAGATCCTCGCGTTTGACCGGCTTGGCCAGATAGTCGTCCACCCCGGCCGCCAGGCAACGCTCGCGATCTCCAGGCATGGCGTTGGCGGTAACCGCAATGATGGGGATGTGACCGGCCACGGGCCGCGAGGGGAATGGCGCAGACACAAGGATCGAGTCTTGTTCGCCTGCTCCCATCCCCGGATGGCCCCCCTCGCGCCGGCGAATCTCTCGTGTCGCCTCGAGGCCGTCCATCACGGGCATGTGCACATCCATGAGCACGGCGGCGTACGCGGTTCGCTGGAGCGCCTCCACCGCTTCGCGACCGTTGGCCGCCACATCCGCCTGATACCCGAGCTTCTCCAGCATTTTCACGGCCAAGGTCTGGTTCACGGGGTTGTCTTCCGCGACGAGAATTCTGGGCTTGGGCCGAGCTTCAGCCAGGGTATGGCGCGTGACGAGAGGCGGGGCGGGGGCGCGCTTCTGTTCTCGGGCCGGGCGGTCCGGCTGATCGGCGTGAGCCTGTCCGAGCACGGTTTGCAAACAGTGATAGAGGTGGTCATGCCGCACCGGTTTGGTCAAATAGGCGGTTACCCCAGCTTCGCGGGCGAGCTTGGCGTGTCCGCGTTGAACGAGCGAGGTGAGGAGGACGACTGGCAAGGACGTGCTCGGCTGCTCCATGTGGATCGATCGGGCCAGCTCAAGTCCGTCCTCGCCTGGCATGACCATGTCGATGATCGCCACATCGTACGGGAAGCCCTGCGCCGAGGCCTGCCGCACCAACTGGCGAGCCTCCTCGGCGTTGGAGGCTCGGTCGTCGGTCATGCCCCAGGACGCGAGGAGATGATGGAGGATCAGCCGGTTCGATTCGTTATCGTCCACGATCAAGGCCCGCCGCCCCTGGAGATCCGCCCGTGCGGTCGGCGCGCCGTCTTTGCATGGGGATTCGGGCAATGCCACTTCGAACCAAAAGGTGCTGCCCCCCCCGGGTGTGCTCTCGACCCCGATCCGCCCGCCCATCAATTCGACGAGCTTTTTACTGATGGACAGCCCCAGCCCTGTGCCTCCGTATTGCCGCGTCGTGGAACTGTCTGCTTGTGTGAACGGCTGGAAGAGACGCGCAACCGTCTCCTCGGACATGCCGATCCCGGTATCGCGCACGGCAAAGCGCAGGGACACCTCGGTGGAAAAGGGGGCGCCAGCTCCCGGCTTCACCTCGACGACGACCTCGCCCTGTTCGGTGAATTTGACGGCGTTACCGACCAAGTTGGTCAGGATCTGCCGCAGGCGGCCCGGATCCCCTCGAACAGCGAGGGGGACCGACGCATGAACCAACCCGGCCAGTTCCAGCCCTTTGCGTTGAGCGTGTTCGGCGAATTGTGCCAGCACATCCTCGATCAGGGGTCTGATCTGAAATTCGATGTCTTCGAGATCGAGCTTGCCGGCTTCGATCTTGCTGAGATCCAGGATTTCGTTGATGAGGCGCAGCAGGGACTGTCCGCATTGGCGGATGGTCTCGATAAACGAGCGTTGTTCCGCCGTGAGCGCCGTGTCGAGCAGCAATTCCGTCATTCCCAGCACGCCGTTCATCGGGGTCCGAAGCTCGTGGCTCATGGTGGCCAAGAACTCCGTTTTGATCCGGACAGCCCGTTGCGCCTGGGACAAGGCGGCGTCCAACTCCCGATTGATGTGGCGCAATTCCTGCTCGGCCGCCTTGACGGCCGTCAGGTCGATCGCATAACCCCGCACGGAACGCGTGGCCGCCACGGGGCAAAAGGTCCAGGAAAAGAACGCCCCCTCCAGCTCGACATCCTGATGCTGAAGGGATCTGCCGGTCTCGAGGCAGCACCGTGCGAGCTCGGGCAGCTCCCGTGGCAGCACGGCAGGAAACCCCGACGCGGTATAGCCGAAGCGATCCAGCAGATCGGCCATCACGGGATTGACGTAGAGGAGACTTGCGTCGGCGTCCAGCTCGACGATAGGGTACGGGCTTTCTTCCGCGATCAGCGCGAGGCGATCGCGATCGCGCTCGAGTTCGATCTGGCGTGTGAGATCCCGGAACGTGACCACCCACCGGACTCGCCCGTTCGTCACCGGCGTCACGTGCCATTCGAGGACCGTGTCGCGGCCGTCGCGACGCCACGTCACCGTCTCGGTCCCCGAGGCCGGGCTTCCCCGTCGGATGGCGTTGAGCAGCAATCGGGGATCGTCGGAGCCGTCCGGCCTAGCCGGAGGCCGATCGAGCACATCCTCCAAGCGGCGATCGCGCATCCGATTGTCGCCGGCTCCCATGAGCCGCATCCCCTCTGCGTTCAGGAAGAGGACGCGTCGTTCTTGGTCCAGCAAGCACACCCCGATGGAGAGCGCATCGAAGACGGTCTGGTCCACGGTCTCTCCGTGCACGGTTGACTGGTCGATCGTTTCGGAAGATCTACCGGCCATGTCCGTCATGATTCGGCGTGTCCGTGAGCGGCCTCCAGGTACTTCGCGACATCGATGCCGTGCTGCTGTGGGTCCAGACATCGCATAATAGTCAGTGGCGACCCGGAGGCGTCCGTGGCCGATGAGACATCCAACAAGGACGGCGGTCGGCCGGCATCCGATGGCTGATCGAATACCAGGGCGAGGACCGGACGAAGCCGTTGAAGCGGATTAAGGGCCACGCTGACCGGTGTTCAACTCCACCAGACTCCCGATGGGGTAGACGCCGAGGCTCTTGACGGCCACTTCGATCAACTCCACGTCGAACTTCCCGTTTCTTCCCTGGAGAAAGAGATGTTTGATGGCTTCGCTGGGAATGAGCGGCGCCTGGCCATCCCGCGGGGCGATCAAACTCAGGTACGTGTCCGCCATGCCCACCAGCTGGCTCAGAGGCGAAAGCTGCGAGCCTGCCAGGCCACGGGGAAAGCCGGAGCCGTCGCGGCGCTCATGGTGTTCGGCGATCACACGGCGGACGCCATCCCGCCACTCCTTGCAATCGGCCACGATGGCTTCTCCCAGCAAAGGATGGCGGTGGAGCAGTGCCCGTTCCTGTTCGGTGCACCGGCTGCCCTTGCGAAAGAGATTGCGCGGGAGACGGAGATACCCGAGGTCGTGCAGGAGGGCGCCGGCACCCACGTCTTCGCGGTCCTCAGGCGAAAGTCCGGATTCGACGGCGAACAAGAGGGACAACGCGCCAACGTCGACGGCATGGCTGGCAAGGGTCTGATCGTATCGGCGCATTTGACGGAGATAGAGGTGCATCAGCATCGACGAGCGATCCTCGAGGATGCGGGCCAGCATGTCCGTGACGGTGTTGGTGATCGAAGCCACGGGGGGCCCGGTCCCGGCATCGGCGTTGTCGAAGACGCGCTCGATGAGAGCATGGGCTTCGGCGTAGACCTTACGGGCGGCTTGCGCCTGGCTTGCGCTGGGAAGCCGTACCGGAAAATGCGGGTCCTGTTGCCGACTACCCCGTCCGTCCTCGCACCCCGCCCGGTGTGGAGACCCCGCTGCGGGGGAACCCGTTGCTCTTATCGTGCAACGGGTCAGGGGTCCCTGGTCGGCGCCACCCGCATGTTCGTCCTGCGGTGTGAGCTGAAGGCTCATGCGGACTGTTTTGTCATCCTCTGTTCCGCCATCCGCTTCAGCCGAGTCGGGAACGCCGTCGTCGGGCAATTGAGCGGAAGCGTAATCCTCGCCTTTGGCGAGATCGATGACGACCTCGCGGACGCCGTGACGTTTGAGAAGCGCGATCTCTGCCGGGTCCTTGATCATCCGCTTGTGGAACAAGAAAGGGGTTTTGAGCCATGGGCGGTCCAGCTTGACCACGAACATGCCTGGCGTCAACTGATCGACCGAGATCCGTTTCAGGGTGTCCATCCGTTCGCGTCGTTGGCCGGCTGATGATGGTGGCTCGATTCCCAAGGGGCAGAAAAGCCCCGCTCCCGTCGCGAAGGCAGGAAAAGGGGTCGGGAGTCGTTTGCGCACAGCGCCCCGAGGGTCCTTCGGAGAAACGACTGCCGACCCCTTTTCCTGCTCCCTGGTGTTGGCGAAGGGCAGACGCTCACAACATGCTTATCGGCCGAGACTGGACAGCACTTGAGGGCCGGCGGGTTCGGCGCGCCTGACGATCTGCCGGATACCTTCGGATGGCTCAAGTTCTCGGTCGTTGCTGCCGATATGTGCCTACAAGGGGTGATAGACGGGCCAATCTGTCACCGGCGGAGACCCCGCGAACGCTTTCCTGAATGCGTCCCGGGGACCGGAGAACCCCATGCGGAGACGTATTCCAATCGACCAATTGGCCATCGGCATGCACGTCGTCGATCTGGACCGCTCGTGGTGGGAGACGCCGTTGTGGCGGCACCGCATGCAGGTATCGGACATAAGGCAAATCGAGGCGCTCAAAGCCTCGGGCGTTCGGTTCGTAGTGGTGGAGATCGACCAACCCGACGCCAGCGCGGTTAAAAAAAGGGGACGCGCGTAAAAAAGGGGTCGGGAGTCATTTGCGTGCAGCAGTCGAAGGATCCCCCGGAGAAACGACTCCCGACCCCTTTTCCGCCTTTTCCTCCGTCGAGGAGCCAGTGGTGGTGGATCTGCGTGAAACGTCTGGCGCGACACGGTGTGTCCGACAAGAGGTTGCGGAAGCGGCACCGACGTCGTTTGAAGACGAATTGCCCGCGGCCAGACAGGTCTATGCCGCGGCCAAACACATCGTCGAAGACGCCATGCAAGATGCGCGGATGGGTCGCGAGATCAACATGGAGCGTGTCAATCGCGTGGTGTCGGAGATGGCCGACAGCCTGCTGCGTAATGCGGATGCCCTGACGAGCCTCTCGCGTCTCAAGCGATTCGACGAGTACACGTTTTATCATTCCGTGAACACGGCCGTCTTGGCGTTGGCGCTGGGACGACGGCTGCGTTACGACCGATCGTCGCTCCATCGCTTGGGGATCGGGACGCTGCTGCACGACATCGGCAAGACGCGCATTCCCCTCGAGATCCTCAATAAGCCCGGGAAATTGGCCGCGCAGGAATTCGAGATCATGAAGCAACATGCCTTGCGCGGCGCGGAGCTCATTGCCAAGACGACCGGATTGGACGAACGCTGCGTCCGCCCGGCGCTCGAACATCACGAGCGCGTGGACGGGACCGGCTACCCTTTCGGGCGCAGGAAAGCCGAGTTGAGCCTCTTCGGGATGATCGCTGCGGTGGCCGACATTTATGACGCGATCACGAGCGACCGGTGCTATCACCAGGCGAAGCCGCCGCACGAAGCCCTCCGGTTTCTGTACGGGCTTGGCCAGCGCGGTCATCTGCACATGGGGCTGGTGCAGCGGTTCATCAAGATCGTCGGAGTCTATCCTGTCGGCTCCTGCGTGGCCTTGAATACGGGAGAAATCGCGGTCGTGAGCCGGCTCAATCATCGCCAGCCGCTGCGCCCGACCGTGCTGATCGTCGAACGGGCCGGCAGCCGCCTAGCCAAGCCGGTCGAGCTGGACCTTGACGAGCAGGCGGGCACACCACTTCGTGCCATCGAGACGGTGATCGATCCCAAAGCGATCGGCGTGGACGCCAGTCTCGTGTTGGACGGCCCTGCATCATGAGCGGTGAAGATGTGAAGGAATCGACGTTTCTC
>JBBIOW010000119.1:0-8966 GCA_037443165.1 Nitrospiraceae bacterium
CGTTCATCAGGCATTCGCCGAAGAATTTTCTCTCGCCGGTCGCCGGATCGCGCGTGAACGCCACGCCAGTGCCGCTGGTTTCGCCCATGTTGCCGAACACCATCGCCACAACGTTGACCGCCGTTCCCCAGGTATCCGGGATGTTGTACAGGCGGCGGTACGTCACCGCGCGGGCGCCGTACCACGAGGAAAAGACCGCATCGATTGCCATCTTCAATTGTTCGAAGGGGTCATCGGGAAAGTCCCGCTTCGTGTGCTCCCTGATCAAGGCCTTGTAGCTGGCGACCAGTTCTTTCAGCGCCTTGGCGTCGAGATGGGTATCCTGCGTCACACCGAGTTCGGCTTTCTTATGCTTGAGGATCACTTCGAAGTGTTCCCGTCCAACGCTCATGACGATGCTGCCAAACATGGCGACGAACCGGCGATAACTGTCCTGGGCGAAGCGGTCGTTGCGGGTCCTGGCAGCCAAGCCCTCGACCGTCCGTTCCGTCAGACCCACGTTGAGCACGGTGTCCATCATGCCCGGCATCGACGCGCGCGCGCCGGAACGCACGGAGACGAGCAGCGGATTGGCCGGATCGCCGAACTTCGCGCCCATGGAACGCTCGACTTTTTTCAGCGCCGCGAGGGCTTCTTCCCACATGCCCGGCGGATACGTCTTGCCGCGCTTATAATATTCGACGCAGGCCTCAGTGGTGATCGTGAAGCCGGGCGGAACCGAGATGCCGAGGTTGGTCATTTCGGCCAGGCCGGCGCCCTTTCCGCCGAGCAATTCCTTCATGTCGCCGGCGCCTTCCGCCTTGCCGTCTCCGAAATAATAGACATATTTCTTCTTGCCCACGCTGCCGTCTCCTTCTCCTGAAGCCCTTACCGAGTGAGGGATGATTCCTCGGGATCGGCCGAGTCCAGCCGCAGTTTATAACGGGACACCAGATACCGTTTCAACAGGAGACCGCAGGCCACGATCCCGACGACGAACAGGACAAACATGAACAGTCGATAATCCACGCGGGCCCCGTAGTCGAAATACAGCCGTCCGTCCGCACCCTGTTTGACCTGCGTCTCCTTCTGAAACTGGTGCATCTGACCGGAAGGGTCGGACAGATCGATCCATTCGGAACAGATCTGAACCAGTTCGTCGGAACCGATCACTTTCCGCCACGTCTGGCGCAGACACACGTCCTGTTTGGGGTTGAACACGTCCTGGATGCGGATCAGGCGGTCGAGATTCACGCCGCTCACCCAGATGCCGAGCAGAAAGACTGCGTTGCACAGCACCATCATCGCGATGGTGACCCCGAGCGAAAACCGGCGCAATCGTCTGGCTCGGCGCTCCTCGGGGCTTTCATGAAAGGAGCCGGACGTGATGAACGGATTCCCCATCCACACGCGCTCCCACCAATGGCCCTGCACCATGATGAGGGAGAAGTCGGCGACGCTCGCGAAGAGGCGGTCCACCTCCAGGAGCAACGACAGTCGATTGCCGCGAATAGCCGGATCTTCCGCGTTGACCATGACGCCCGCAAAGAACTCGTCGATGGCCGGCTTCATTCGAACCAGAACGTCCAACGCCTCGGCATATCGCCCGTCTTGCAGGAGTGACGGAAGACGATGTGCCGCATCCGCGACGACCCCGTGCAATTGCGATTCGGCGGGGTGCTGAAACAGCGTCGGATCGACCGGCTTGCGATCCCATCGTTCTTTTTCGACGAGGCGGTGCGCCCGCTTAAAGCCGATCATCAGAGGATCGAACTCCGGCCGGTCCGTGATGGCCTGCAAGGCCTGCATCTTGGCGAGCAAATCGAGCAGATCGAAGGGGCCCGTCTCCGCCGGTTTTAAGGCTGCGTCCATCACGTCGTCCCGGAGCCCGTGGACCGTCCGGCCGTAATGCCGCACACGCTCGAAGATGAACTCGATGATGCGTTGCCGGACATCGTGTTCGGAGCCGCTGGGAGTGAAACCGTCGGCCGCGACGATGGCCGTCGCCTGCGCGATCGCTTCCGCGAGGTTCAGGCGCAGATGGCTTTCGAGGAGGAGACGCGCGATGGCGGTGGCGTGCCGCCTGAGCGCGAACGGATCCTCCGAGCCGGTCGGGACGATTCCAACCCAGAAGAAGGCGGTAATCGTATCGAGTCGATCTGTCAGGGACAGGATTTTGCCGGCCAGCGTCTCCGGCAGGTCTCCTTCCATCGAGCGGGGCAGGTACTGCTCGCGGACTGCCCGGCTCACTTCCTCGGCTTCTCCGTCGTGTCTGGCGTATTCCCCGCCCATGACGCCCTGCAAGGTCGGAAACTCGCCGACGATGCCGGTCAACAGATCGGCCTTGCTCAGTTCCGCCGCGCGTCGGCATTCCTTGATCAGCCCGCTGTGTCCCAGCAATTCGGCCAGTTTCGCGGCGAGCCGGATCATTCGCGCGGTCTTCTGATACAGCGTGCCGATCTTCTGGTGAAAGGTGACGGTCTTCAGCTTTTCCACCCGGTCGGCCAGCCTGACCTTCCGGTCCTCGTCGAAGAAGAACTTGGCGTCGGCTAGTCGAGCCGCCAGCACCCGCTCGTTGCCCTCGCGAATCAGATCCATGTTCGGCAATTTCATGTTGGTGACGGCCAGGAACTTCGGGAGGAGCGCGCCCTTCTGATCCACCAGGGAAAAATAGCCTTGATGCTCCTTCATGGCGGTCATCAAAATCTCTTTGGGCAAGGACAGATACTGTGGTTTGAATCCACCCAGGATCGTGTTGGGACACTCCACCGTGTAGACAGCCTGTTCCAACAGATCCTCGTCGCGATGCAAGCGCCCTTTGGCGGCCTTCGCCAGTTCCGCTATTTGCTGCACGATCATCCGGCGGCGGCGATCCTGATCGACGATCACGCCGTGGCGCTCGGCGTCTTTCAGGTATTGGGAGAAGCCGGTGACGCGAAACCCTTGAGAAGGACGTCGGGTTCCTTTCGTCGCCACGCGATGGCCGAAGCTGCGATTGCCCGCCCGAATGCCGCCCACTTCGATGGGCAGGACACGGCCCCCATAGAGGGCGGCGAGCCACCGGATCGGGCGCGCGAACCTGATTCCCGTGTCGTTCCAACGCATCGACTTCGGAAACGAGAGCCCGCTGATCAGGCGTGGCAGATGCTCGGTCAGAACGTGATGGGCCAGCAGGCCCTGCTCCTGTTTCACCGCAAAGACATAGTCGCCTTTGGGAGTCTGCCTGACCTCTAGATCTTGGACCGAGATCCCTTGCGAGGCGGCGAAGCCCAGAGCGGCCTTCGTCGGCCGGCCGGCGGAATCGAAAGCCACGGCCTTGGACGGCCCCATGGTTTCCTTGACCGCCGCGGATTGCCGAGCGGCCAACGAGTCGACGACCAGGACCAACCGCCTCGGCGTCCCGAAGGTGCGGATGGCTCCACAAGCGAGGCGTTGTTCCTTGAACAGGCGCTCGGCCGAATCTTTGAGGGCTTGAAGGGCCGGTGGAATGAACTGGTACGGTAATTCTTCAGTCCCGATTTCAAGGAGCAGCTCCGCCGCGGTTTCTGCGGGAGGGACCTGTTTGCCGGACGAGCGTCCCGCTGCCGGTCGCTTGTTGGCGGATTTCTTCATCGGCGTACAGGGGACAGGTTCGCACCGGTCTTGATCCGTCGCGTGGCCGGCGCGTGTCCGTCTGCGCCCGAACGCGTCAGCAGCGGATGGCCCATGGCTTCCCGCTCGGCGATATACCGTTCGGCGCATTGCCGGGCGAGCCCGCGGACCCGTGCGATGTAGCCCGTCCGTTCCGCCACGCTGATCGCGCCCCGCGCATCGAGCAGGTTGAACAGGTGCGAAGTTTTGACGCAGTAATCGTAGGCCGGGAGCGTCAGGTCGCACGCCAAGAGCTTCCGGCATTCCGCTTCGAACGCTTGAAAGGTGGACATCAGCATGCCCACGTCCGCCTGTTCAAAGTTATACCGGGAAAATTGGACTTCGGTTTCATGGTGAATGTCGCCATAGGAGACCGAGTCCGTCCAGGCTAAGTCATAGACGTTGTCGACCTGCTGGAGATACATCGCGATGCGTTCGGTCCCGTACGTGAGCTCGACCGTGATCGGATTCAGTTCGATCCCGCCGATCTCCTGGAAATACGTGAACTGCGTGATCTCCATACCGTCGAGCCGCACCTCCCACCCTAGTCCCCAAGCGCCCAGCGTCGGAGATTCCCAGTCATCTTGCACAAACCGGATGTCGTGCTTGGCCGGATCGATGCCGAGGCGGGTCAGGCTTTCAAGATAGAGCGCCTGGATGTCGTCGGGAGAAGGTTTCAGCACCACTTGATACTGGTAGTAGTGCTGCATCCGGTTGGGATTGTCCCCGTAGCGTCCGTCGGTCGGGCGGCGACAAGGTTGAGCATAGGCCGACCGCCAGGGCTCCGGCCCCAACGCGCGGAGGAACGTCGCGGGGTGAAACGTGCCGGCTCCCATTTCGAGATCATAGGGCTGATGGATCACGCAACCCTGATCGGCCCAATAGCGGTGAAGGGAGAGAATCAGATCCTGGAAGGTCACAAGCGGTCCATTGTGTCGGGGACTGACGGCGGCAGTGAACGATCGCTCAGGCGAGGTGCCAAGCTAACAAGAAACGTCAGGAGAGTCAAGCCGGGCAAGGTCCGTGGAACATACGTAAGGACCCGGTGGAGCGGACGGTGAAGGGGCCGTTCGACGGTGTGGTTGCTCGACGAGATTCATCGCCGGTCGAACAGAATAAGGTCATTGTCTTGAAACTTGATGAACTCACTTTACTTCGGTACACTCCACGCTGATGAAGTTCTCCAAAAAGAGTGAATACGGCTTTCGAGCCCTTTTGGAACTCGCCGCCCACTACAACCGTTCCGTTCTGCTGCGCCACGAAATCGCCGAACGTCAAAACATCCCGCTGGAATTTCTCGAACAGATTCTTCTGGCTCTTAAACGGGCGGGACTCCTGGCGAGCCGTCGCGGCGTCAACGGCGGGTACATGTTGATTAAGTCCCCCGACGAAATCACGCTGGGTCAGGTGATTCGGATTTTAGACGGGCCGCTGGCGCCGCTCGGCTGCGTCAGCAAGACCGCCTATCAGAAGTGTCGCGACTGCCCCTATGCCGAAAAAACACGTTGCCCGATTCAGGACGTCATGCTGGAAGTGCGGAACGCCATCGCCGACATTCTCGACAACTGCACGCTCAGCGAATTCGCCAAGGGTAAGGGAACCAGACGGCCGCGGGACGGATATGAAGCGAAGAACTAGTTTGAGGCGGACAGGTGATCGACTGCTGGCCGGCCTGTTGGGGGTACTCCTCCTTCCGTCCGCCTCGATCTCGGCAGAAGATATGCGCGAACTCATTCTGGCCGCGTACAGCGTGCCGAAGGAAGCCTATGAACGGAAGATCATCCCCGCCTTTCAACGCTATTGGAAGCAGCGGACCGGTCAAACGGTCCGTGTCCGCAGCTCCTACGGGGCCTCGGGCGCGCAGGCGCGGGCGATCATCGGAGGGTTCGAGGCGGACGTGGCGGCGCTGTCCCTCGAAGGGGACCTCGATCAAGTCGTCAAGGCCGGCGCAATCTCCCATGACTGGCGCAAAGGGCCGCACGGCGGCATCATCACGACATCGGTGGTCGCGTTCGGGACGAGAAAAGGGAATCCCAAAGGGATCAAGACTTGGGAAGATCTGGCTCGGCCAGGCGTCGAGGTGCTGTACCCCAATCCCAAGACATCGGGGGGCGCCATGTGGGATATCATCGCAATTTACGGAGCCGGGCTCAAACTAGGAGCGCAGCGGGCCGACGCAGGTCGGCCGTCGGACAGAGCCGCGGCCGAAGCCTATGCGTCCGGACTGTTGAAGCGAATTCAGCGGAACGTGAAGGTGATGGACAAAAGCGGACGCGAATCCGTGACGACGTTCGAGCGCGGCGTGGGCGACGTGATCGTGACGTACGAGAACGAGCTCCTGCCCCGGGTCAGGAGCGGACGCCCGTACGAGATCATCGTTCCCTCCGAGACGTTGCTGATCGAAAATCCGATCGCGCTCGTCGATCGCCATGTCGATCGCCATAAGGTGCGCGATGTGGCGGAAGCCTTTGTCGCGTTTTTGCACGGCGAGGAAGCGCAAACCGCGTTTGCGGAACTCGGCTTTCGACCCGTGAATCGGGCGGTGACGATTCCCGCCAGTGCAGCCTTGCCCCGTCCCACCGATCTTTTTACCATTGCCGATCTCGGGGGCTGGGACAAGATCAGCGCGCACCTCTTCGGTCCGCAAGGACTCTGGACCAAGGCCGTGGAAGAGTTGGCCAGAGGCGGTTGAGCGTATGACGTCCCGCACGGTCATCCAGCTTGCGCTTCGCTCCGCCGCCGTCGGCTACGTCGTCTGTCTGATTCTGCTGCCGCTCTCGGCTCTCGGTCGCGAGGCATTGGTCGCAGGGCCCGGTAGATTCGTCGAGGACGTGACGCAGCCGCAGGCGTTCGCAGCGTTGGTGCTCACCCTGGGGGCGGCGGTCGTCACCACGGTGATCCACGCGGTGTTCGGAACGCTCTCGGCGGTCGTGCTCGTCCGTTATGAGTTCCCCGGCAAATGGTTTCTGAACGCCTTGGTCGATCTGCCGTTTGCCGTTCCGACCTTGGTCGCCGGCCTGATGATCGCGGCGATCTACGGCCCGACCGGCATGCTCGGCGCCTGGCTCCAGGACCGAGGGCTGGCCATTCTGTACGAGAAACCGGGCATCGTCCTCGCCATGCTGTTCGTCACCATGCCGTTCACGATCCGCGCCCTACAGCCCGTGCTCATGGAGCTGGAGCGGGAGCAGGAAGAAGCGGCGTTCACCCTGGGGGCGAGTCCCTGGACGACGTTCTGGAAGGTGACGGTGCCGTCGGTGTTGCCGGGCCTGCTGACCGGCGTCTTTCTGACGTTCGTGCGGGCCCTGGGCGAGTTCGGGGCGATCGTCATCGTGGCGGGCAATATTCCGATGAAGACCCAGGTCGCCTCGGTGTATGTCTACGGCGAGATCGAAAGCTATAACCCGCAGGGGGCGACGTCGGTCTCTATCGTCATTCTCATGATTTCCTTCCTGTCCCTCGTCGTGCTGGAGCGGCTGACCCGTCCCCCGGGCGAACGGATGCCCGCGTGCTTTCGAGGCGGGTCATGGCTCAGGTCGCGGGTCAGGGAACTTCCGACCTGACCATCTGGCCGGTTGGAATTGTGTTCGTCACCTGATCCGGATTCACCGATGCGGCTTCTGCTCATTGCGACGGTCTGGCTCTACTTTGGGGTGTTGCTGATCGGCCCCATCGCGTATCTCTCGGCCCAGAGTTTCGGCGAGGGTGTCGCGGCCTTTTGGCAAGAGATCACCAGGCCGGAAGCGGTGCACGGGTTCGCGCTCACGGCGGAAATCACGGCGATCGTTCTGGTGGCCAACGTGGTGCTCGGCACGATCACCGCCTTGGTCTTGGCTCGCCAGCGGTTCATCGGCCGGACGCTCCTCAGCGGCATCATCGACCTGCCCTTCGCCGTGTCGCCCGTCATCGCCGGGTTCATGCTCATCCTGCTCTTCGGTCCGGAGACGATCCTCGGAACCCTGCTTGGCGCGGCGGGAATCAAGGTGCTCTTTGCCCTGCCGGCCATGGTGCTCGCCACGTTGTTCGTCACCTTTCCGTTCGTCGTCCGTGAACTGACCCCCCTCCTGCAGACGATCGGCGCCGAGAGCGAAGAAGCCGCCAGGACCCTGGGAGCGAACGAATGGCAGGTCTTCCTGAGAGTCATCCTGCCGTCGCTGCGGTGGGGATTGATCTACGGAGCGACCCTGACCGTCGCGCGGGCGATCGGGGAGTTCGGCGCGGTGTTGGTGGTCTCGGGCAACATTCTCATGCTGACCCAGACCGCGACGCTGCACATCTACCAGAGTTACGTCGATTTCAATTACGTCGCCGCCAACGCGGTGGCCTTCACGCTGCTGGCCATCTCGTTCGGAATCCTGACGGTGCTGGAAATCGCCAGAGCCCGGGCCGCTGCGGCGCAGCAAGCCTGATCGGTCGCGACATGCCATGAAGATCGAGGTGCGGGGGCTTTCCAAACGGTTCGGGTCGGTGCAGGCGGTGTCCGACGTGTCGTTCGCCGTTCGGGAAGGCGAATTGCTCGGCCTGCTGGGGCCGAGCGGCAGCGGCAAGACGACGGTGCTCAGGCTCATCGCCGGGCTGGAAACGCCCACATCCGGCGAGATCTTCATCGACGGAAGGCGGGTGAACGACCTGTCGGTCCAACAGCGCAACATCGGGTTCGTGTTTCAGCATTACGCGCTGTTCAAGCACCTCACCGTATTCGACAACGTCGCGTTCGGGCTGAAGATCAAAAAGTGGCGGCGGTCGGACGCCGGGGCGCGGGTGGCGGAGTTGTTGCGATTGATGGGACTGGAAGGACTCGGACACCGTTATCCTCACCAGTTATCTGGCGGCCAGCGGCAGCGCGTGGCCATCGCCCGGGCGCTCGCGCCGCGGCCCAGCGTCCTGCTCTTGGACGAACCGTTCGGCGCCGTCGATGCGAAGGTGCGACAGGAGCTACGCGAGTGGCTAATCCGCCTCCATGACGAGCTCAATGTGACCAGCCTCTACGTGACCCACGACCAGGAAGAGGCGATGGAAGTTTCCGATCGCATCATCGTGTTTGCCAAAGGCCGCCTCGAACAGGTCGGGTCGCCTGCCGAGGTCTATGAGGAACCGGTTTCGGAATTCGTCGCCCGGTTCATTGGCTCCATGAACATCCTGGAAGGCGAAGTAAAGGACGGCCTGGTGCGGGTCGGCTCGTTGGAGTTTCCTGCCCCGGGTTTCCAAGACGGACAACGCCTGCTGGTGGGATTCCGTCCCTATTAGGTGAAGGTGTCGGTAGATCCCGCGCGCTTTCTCCATGAGGCCAGATTGAGACACGTGTATTTTCTCGGGGTGGCGTATCGACTCGATATCGAGACGAGCGACGGGTTGAC
>JBBIOW010000120.1:0-8952 GCA_037443165.1 Nitrospiraceae bacterium
GAGCAGGACCGCGACCAACCGCTGGTCGAAGGTCTTCTCAAGCCGTTGCACGAGCGGATTGAGCAGGCGGTCCCTCGGGCTCCTCGCGCCGGAGCAAGTCAAAGACGCGATCGTCCCACTGCGGAATTGGTTTTTGACCGCGGCCTTCGTGTGCATCGGGTTAGAGCTGTCTTTCGCGGAGTTTGCCGAGGTCGGGTGGCGCCCTGTCGCGGTCTATTTTCTTGCCACGGCGGCCAACACCGCGCTCGCACTGGGCGCTGCCTGGGCGCTGTTTAGGTAGGCTATTGGCCATGGGCTCTTGGCGATGGACGAAAAGGCTGAAGGTCGTGAAAGGGAGCCTTGGGCCTACTGCCTGTCGCCCATTGCCCATCGCCGGGGAGGAGCATGCGACCGGATAGTCCTCAGCATCGCCGCGTGATCGCGGTGGCGCCTATGCCGCCGGAGAAATCCGCCTACGCGTTGGCCCGCTACAGCCGCTCGCCGGATTCGATCGAGGACAGCATCCGCTGGGTCCATACGCATTCCTCCGAGAAATTCTGGGAGCAGTTCTATTTCGACTATGGGCACGCCTCGATCGCCGATCTGGGGCATGCCATCGTCTGTTTCGAACACATCTCGGAGCTCGCGGCGATCCGACTCGAGGACGAACCGCTATGGGACGGTCAAGCCAAGTCCAGCCGCTACCAGAATTTCGCCTCCAGCGCGTGGTATGTGCCGGACTCCGTGCGCGGCACCGAAACGGAAGGGACCTATCTCGGCGTTCTTCGTAGCCTGGCCAACGTCTACCGCACGCTGCATGAGCCGCTGATGCGGTTTCTGTCCGAGCGTGAGCCCCGCCCTGAATCCATGACGCCGGCGCAATACCAGCGGACGATTGCGGCCCGTGCATTCGACGTGACACGCTACCTCCTGCCGCTGGCTGCCCGCACCAACGTCGGCCAGGTGGTGAGCATCAGGACGCTCGAAAAACAGATTACGCGGCTGCTCTCCTCCCAGTTACCGGAGCTGCAGGCGATCGGGGAAGAACTGAAAGAAGCCTGCCAGCGTCCTCCCGTCGACCTTTGGGCCGAGCTTTCGGGGCAGACGGCCGGCCGGGCCGAGCCCCTGGCGCCGACGCTCGCGCGGCATGCCAAGGCGAGTCCGTATCAGGCGGAAGTATATGCGGATCTGGCTCGGCACGCGCGCGAAGTGTTGAAAGGGACGGGACTCGATCAGCCGAACGGAGGGTTGGGACGAAACGGCCGAGGTGAGCAAGACTCCACCGAGCAGGTAGACCTCATCGAGCCCCATCACCCCCTCGAGGAACTGGTCGCGACGCTGCTCTATCGCCTGACGCATGCGCCGTATCGGAACATTCTCGCTGTGGTGCGCGAGTGGACCGAGAAGCAGAAGCGGGACACGATCGAGGTTGCCCTACGGAAGCGCGGGCCCTATGACGAACTGATCAAGGAGTTCCGAAGCGGGTACGCGTTCATCTTCGACATCCTCATGGACATCGGCGGCTGGCGGGACCTGCATCGGCACCGCCGGTGCCAGCAGGTCCAGCAGAATTTCACGACGGTCCACGGATACGACGTCCCCCCCGCGCTGGTTCAAGCCGGGCTTGAGCGGGACTATCGGGACGCCATGGACGCGGTGAAATCCGATATCGAGCGGTTGCGCAAAACCAGCCAGGAAGCCGCGCTTTACGCGATTCCCTTCGGCTTCCGGGTTCGCTGCTTGTTCAAAATGGACTTCGCGGAGGCGGAGTACATCGCCAGGCTCCGATCGGGCGTGAAAGGACACTGGTCGTATCGGACCGTCGCTTGGTCGATGAAGCGGAAACTCGCCGAGCGTTACCCGGCGCTGGGCGATCTGGTGGAGGCGACGCCGCCGGACGTGGAGGACACGCTCACCCGATAAAGCACGCCGGGAGTGCTGGAACATGAAAAGCCGGCTGCAGTTCCGCGGGCATCCGATTCACGCCATGATGGTGGGATTTCCCATCGGGCTGTACTCCGCGGTGCTTGTGTGCGATGTCCTCTATCTTCTCATCCGCGACGCCTTCTGGTTTCGAACCGCCTACTGGGCGTTGGTGTTCGGGGTGGTGACGCACCTGGGCGCCGCCGTCACCGGGTTTCCCGATTTTCTGGCGATCATCCGGGAGCGGGCGACAGCCGTCCGGCACCCGGCCCTGTCGCATCTCATCTTCGGGGTCGGCTTGCTGGTGATCCAAGGGCTGAATCTGGCGGTGCGTAACGGGGGCGACCTCCCGGCCTCCGGCTCCGTCGCGCTCCCGGTGATCGTTAATGTGATCGGTGCGGCGCTGACCGGGGTGCAGGGCTGGTACGGAGGCGAGCTGGTGTACCGCCATTTCGTCGGGATCGACTTGCTGGAAACGGCGCCGCCGGGCAAACACCAGAAGGACAAGAGGCACCATTGAGCATATCTGACTATGCGGTTCGGATCGAGAGCGCCCTCCTGCGGGGTGACTGGGACGCGGCGTTCCGGGAAGCGACGGCGTGGATACAGGCGTCGCCCGCCGACGTGCGCGAGCCGCGTCCCTACTTCGCTCTCAACGTCGTGCATCTTATCAGAGGGCGGTTCGCAGAGGCCTGGAAGACTCACGCCAAAGCGTTGCAGGAGAACGAGGACATCGAGGTGATCCGAGCGTGGATGGAGGACTTACGAGCCCGGCATCCGGACAACGCCCTTGTCCACTTGGTCCTGGGGTTGTTCCTCGCCCAGTCGGGCAAATCCGAGCAGTCGGTGGATTGTTACAAGGAAGCCATGCGGCTCGCCCCCCTTTCCGCCTATCCGCACTATTTTCTCGCGCAGATTCACGAGCGCGCGGACCGCCTGGAGTTGGCAGTCAAAGAATATCGTGAGGCCGTCAAGCTGGACCCGACCTACATTCCGGCCCGGACCAACCTGGGCGTGGCCTATCAAGAACAAGGCCGGCTCGAGATGGCGATTCCCCAATACCGCGAGGTGATCCGCCTGAATCCGAACGACGCGATCGCCCATGCGAATCTTGCCTGTGCGCTGTTGGAGCAAGGCAAGATGGAGGCGGCGCTGCTGGAGTACAAAGAGGCCGTTCGCCTGAATCCGAAGGACGCGGAGGTGCGCTACGCGCTGGGCAGCTTGTACGAGGGCCGGGGCCGGAAAGATTTGGCGTTGAAGGAATATGAGGCGGCGGTCGAGGCGAATCCGGATTTCGCGCCTGCGCGCGTCGCGATCGGCTGGATGCTGTTTGAAAAGGGAAACCTGGGGGATGCGATGGACACCTTCAACCGAGCGTTGAAAGCCGACCCCGAGAATGCGCGTGCTTACCTGGGCGTCGCGAAGGTGTACGCCTGCCGCGGGAAGGTGCAGACCGCGATCGAAAACTACACCAAGGCGCTCAAGTACGAGCGGGATCCCCAGAAGAAAAACGAGATCATGAACCAGATCTTCAAAGAAGGCGGGTCATGGGACACGTGACGCACGCAAGCGCGTCACGAATGAGGAATTATGAATGTAGGAATGCCCGCTGATGAACGTGGGGAAAGATGCTTACAGCTCCCGGATCGCGCCCTGGAGCACCGTGATTTGGGTGACGGGGTCGCCGGCGCTTTTCAGCTCCGCACGGATCTGATCTTTGAGGTAGGAGGAATAGCCGACCTTGTCGAGCAGCAAGTCGAGAAACCGCTCGGCCGGTAGCAGGCTTTGCGCCTTTAACTCCTCGATCGTCTCGTCGCTCACCGGTACGTAGGTCGAGCCCACATGAAAGACGATGTTGTAGTATCGGTCTCTGCCGATTCGCTCAAAGCGTAAGCCCTTCACGCGAAGTCTCCATCCCCCGGCCGACCAAGGCGCCCATTCTAGACAAACCCGTCGGTGAAAGACAAGGCCAGGTAGACGACCGAGTGACGCAACGCGCGCTTCTCGACTGACCCAGGCCGATCCAATCCGAGGCTAGCCCCCGCCGCCCTGTTTTCCGAAATATTCCCGTCGGCTGACGGCGACGTCCGCGACGAACATCACGCCGGAATGCCGTTCGAACAGGGGGCGCAGTCCGGCCAGAATCGGCTCGACCTTTTCTTCCGGGACGACGGTCATGATCATCACCAGGCTTTCCTGCTCGCTGAACATGAAATGGGCTTCGCGGAACCCATGATGGCCTTTCCCCGAAACGTTGCCGATGATCGTGTACCCGGTCGCGTTCACCCTGTCCAACAAGTCGGTGACGAACACCCGGTGTTCCCCGGCGACGATGACACGGATCTCCTTCATGGGATGCAGCGTGAGGGCACTCATGCGGTCGGCTCCTTTCGATTCTGCCTACGTACGCGCGGGCGCGCCGTCATCGACCCGTTGCAGTGGACGCGCAACGGGTGCCCCGGCTCCACTCGCCCATCGGCCCATAGCGATACAAGGCTCCATCCGACGGGTCCAGCGCGGCGAGATGCACCCACTCGTGATGATAGAAGTGCCGCAACAGTTCGTGCCGCGCGATCAGCTTCTCGATGTTTGCGCGGGGAGCCTCGATCACGGTCAGCAGCCGTATGGGCTCGTGATAGGGAACCTCGCCGTTCATCACCGTTTGCTGGGCCAGGCCGAGTCGCAGATCGCTCCACGGTCCAGACATAATCCCGACTCGTCCCACGACGTTATGATACACCTTGCTCCCGCTTCCGTAGACCTCGTTGTCCACGGTGGAGAAATAATGTTCCATATTGATCCATTGCGCCACGACTTGCGGCGCCGTCATCAAGACTTCGAGGAGGCGGCTGGTCGGGTCTTCGCGGTAGTCGTACGAATGGAGGAACACACGTCCGCCGAGGTCGAGGCCTTTCGTCAGCTCGCGGCGCCCGATGATAAGGGCCGTGTTGCCGGACAGCCCCCATTCCGGCCGGGTCTGACTCCAGTCGCCGGCTCGGTCACGCACATGCGCGACCGCCTGCGGAATGGACAGCGCTCGTGCCAGATCCGGGAAGCGGGTGCACCGCTCCTGGCTGGTAAGCCGAGCGGCTTCCCGCAAATCATCCAGCAAGCGGGCCACGTCCTTCCGGTGGGTCAACGGGACGTCTTCGAGGTCGAACAGTTGCACCTCGTCCGTCGTCGTGTCGATCTGACCGGCGAGAAAGTAGGTGTCGGAAGGAATGTTGATTCCGTTCTTGGCGAGCCTCGTCCTGACCTGAGGTTTATTGGCCATTCCGGCGAGCACCCGGGCATTGGGCTTTCCTTCGTTGCCGCCGCATGCGCCGCAATCCAGCGCCGACTCGAACGGGTTGTTGTCCGACGTGCTCCCATGCGCGCAGAACAAGACGAGCCGCGCGAAGTTGCGGGTCAGGCCCATCATCCGGAGCGCAGTCTCGACCGTGAACACCTGCTCTTCCAGCGTGAAGCCGGTTCGCGTGATCCGTTCCCGTTGGCGCGAGGCCGCGCGATGATTGACATCGTATCGTCGGCGCAGGGTGTCCACGAAGTTCGCCAGCGCTTCCCGCGACAGCCCGGTGCGCCGAACGAGATCCGGCATCTGGGCGTCGAACGATCTGTCGCCGTTCAACGCCTGCCGGCGCAGGGCTTCCACGAGTTCGGGCGAAACCCGCGGGCCGTGCAGGCCGAGCTCGCTGCGCAAGGCCTTCCAGATGATCGCCCGCTGTTCCGCCACGACCATCTCTTCGGTGTCCTCCGGAGCCAGTTTGTCGACGGTCACGGTGGTGGCGATGGGCGGCACGAAGAGCCGTCGCAGCCAGGCGGTCCAGCGGCGGTACCACGCGGAGAAGAAGGTCTTGCCGAACAAGGGAAAGCCGTAGAACCAGCCCAGCGATTCCACCATGACATAGGGTGTCACCACGTTCTCTTTGAGGTCGTGTAACAGGGTGTGTCCCGCGCGGACCAATTTGGCCCTCGATTCGTGCTTGGGCACCATGTGATCGAGATAACTGCGGGGAAACTCGCGCACCTCGTTCTTGGCCCGCATGATCACCGGGAACTGTTCGGTTTCATGTCCCTTGCCCCATGCCCGGAAGCGGATGAAGACGGCGAAGAACCCGGCAAAGCCATAGGTCTCGTTCGCGCCGGTCGATTCCAAGTGACGCCGAAACGGCTCGGACCGGACGTCGATGCAAAAGACCGATTGTGATTGAGGTCTGACCGGAACAGACCTCTCCCGCTCGCTCGTGCGCGAAAGGGAGGCCGTTCGCATGAGCTGCCCGAATAACTGGTCGAGGTACCCGGCTTCGAATGCTTTGAGCCAGACGGGACCGTGGGCCGATTCGGGGAATTCGTCCATCCAGCGCGCCAGCATGGCCAGGTGCTCCGGAGCGCCCTCCAGCAGGACCGTCGGCACGATGTCCAACGCCTGGGCCAGCGCCAACAGGCGCCGGGCCGTCGCCAACCGGAAGGCCCGATCCCGGCGCGGGCCCATCTCCGTCTGAAAGCGGTCGGCTGCCTCTTTCCATCCGTCGTCGCCCCGGCGGGCCAGCCGATCGACCAGGTCGGCATAGGGGACCGGCAAGCGTCCGGCGGCCCGTTCCTTGCGCAAGAAGTACGCTTCGGGGCGCTGCTCCATGTAGCGCGTCACCGCGGGGAAGGTCCCTTCGATCCCCAAGGCTTCGCGACAGACTTTTCTGACCAGTTCGCGCACATACCAGAGGCGGACGGCCAGGAATTTCACGAGACTGATCGGGCATGCCTGCTGCCAGGCATAGTCGGGCCGTTCCTCGCGCCACTTGATGAAGCTGGGCCAGCCGGGGAGCGCCGTGAGTTGGAGCGAGAGGTAGTCTTGTCGAAGCTCGTGGGGAATGGCGAGGATGTCCAAACTCTCCAACACGGCCTCCTCGGGATGCTCGGGCAGCGCCGCGATTTTCCGCCGACTGTCCGCAATGCCGCAGGGCGACCACTCCCGCGCCGCAAGGGATTTCCACGCGAGGTAGAACCCCCGTTCCCGCCCCGGCATCGACCAGGCGGCGTGGCCTTCGTCCAAGAAGGCTTCGCACCACTTCACCATTTCACTGTTGACCAGGGCGACGATGGACGTGCCGCAGGTGCGGTCGCACCAACTCGACAGGGTCAGGGCGCGTCCTAAAGACAAGAGGTCTTCTTTCACCGCCGCGGTCATCTGGTCGTACACCGTCGGGGCCGACACCGCGGGAGCCAGATGGTCGGCCAAGGTGCGGACCAAGTCCTCGTTCGGTTGGCCGTCCACTAGGGCGTCGAGCGGTTCGTCCGGCAGCGCGCACAACCCATGGGTCAGACAGGCCCGCAGGACCTCGCGATGGGCGATGCGACACGGGCCAACGATCACGTGCTGGTCGCGGGCCAACGGGCGTAATGCCTCCTCGAGATGATGGAGGTGAATCCGGCCGGCTCGGAGATAGCGCCGATACAGGTCGCCCGCGAGATAGCCCTTTCCTCCGAGGAACTGCGCGCCCCGCGCGACCGCATCGTGGAACGGCAGATATTCGAGGCTGTGCAGCGGATTATGGTGCACGAACGTGCGCATGGGCCAATATTGCGCGATCACTTCGCCGGCCACGCGGACGATGCCGCGCAATTCCATGCGGCGGGTTTCCATGTCGAGGCCGCGCGCTACCTGGTCCATGCGGGAAACTCCAGGGTGACCGTTCGCTGTAGTGGAGCAGGGCCGGACTCGTACAGCCGGGGCGGCATCACGCCGAGCATCAGGAGGAGGGCGATCGCGAGGGCGAGCGAAGTCGACTCGGGACCCCGTAGATCCTGATGGCGCAGGGTTGTTCGTTCCTGGCCGAACAGGAGGTGGTGTGCAAGATCGAAGACATACCAGGATGCGCAGAGCCAGGCGATCACGACGACGACCAGACCGCCGGTCGCGGTGTAGGACGGCGCGAGCAGCATGCCGACCAGGCCTGAGAACACGCCGAAGGGCGGCAGGCCCAACGCGGCGAGCGCAAGGAGCGAGAGTGCCACGGCAAAGCGAGGCATCGGCCGCACGAGGCCGCTCAACGCCCGAAGATCGACGTCGCCATAGCGGGCGCGCAGGGCGTACCACGCGAGCAGCAATCCGCCGCCGGCCAGCCCGACCGCGCTCAGGTAGACGGCCGTCTGGGGCGGGGCCGTGCGGGTCTCGGCCAGGTACCACCACAGAATGGAGAGGAACGCCAGATTGCCGTAAGCGATGCGCGCGGCCGGACGCGCTTGAGCCAATGCTTTGAGCGACCCATAGAGGGTTCCCGCGAGAGCCAGCCCCGCCGCCGCCTGCACCGGCACGTCCGGCACGTGGGGAATCGCCTCGCGTAGCCCGTGGAACCCGAGCACCGGCAGGAGCAGGGCGAGAAAGGCGGGCAGGTTGCCCGGCAGTCCCATGACGGCGGCAAGGTAGCCGTGGTGAAACGGCACGAGCGGCAGCGCGATCGCGCAGCCCACGACGAAGGCGAGGGAGGAGGCGGGAGGAACCGCAAGGAGGGCGGTCGCGAAACTCAGGACGCCGAAGCAGAGGACTCCGATCCCCCACCAGGCAGCGGGCTTGTGAATGGTCCCTTGGACGGACAGGAGCAGCGCGACGAGCGCGAGGGCGATGTTCCGAGACGCCGAGCTGGGGAGCGACGAGCCGCGCATGACCGGTAGGCCGTGCACCGAGCAGCCCCCATGCCACGCCCAGGCCACGCGGAGTCAGCAGCTTGACGCGCGTGCTGCCGGCAGCTCGAGTAGCCATGGCTAAGGTGCACCGCACGCGAGCCACTCGGCGAGCTGCTCGCGCTCGGCCGCGCTCGGATCGTTCGGACCCGGCGGCATCGTCGTGTTCGTCGTCGCGGCACGGACGAAGATGCGTGCCTTGTGCACGCGCACGTCGTCGAGCGTGTCGAATCGATACGACTCGGGCGCACCGCTGCGCATCCCCTCGCTCGCGTTATGGCAGGTGTTGCACCACGTCGCCAAGAACGCGCGGCCGAACGACTCGTACGTCAGCGTCGTGCCCAGCGGCGGGCACGGGTAGTCCTCGATCGG